>JAESTD010000095.1 GCA_016763755.1 Mucilaginibacter sp. | reverse complement strand
TAACAAGATTTCTCTCCGCCAGCCGGCGGATCGAAATGACATTATTTTTGATAGATTAATCTACCCCAAGATCTCCTTAATATCATCTGCCGAAAGCGACTTGATAAAGCTTTCTTCAGTGGTGATGAGCGAGCGGGCAACACTTAACTTGCGTTGCTGCAGGGCAAGGATCTTTTCTTCTACCGTATCCTTGGTGATAAATTTATAGATGAAAACGTTTTTGGTTTGCCCGATGCGGTGTGTACGGTCAATTGCCTGTTGCTCTACCGCCGGGTTCCACCATGGGTCGAGGATGAATACGTAATCGGCTTCGGTGAGGTTGAGGCCCACTCCACCTGCTTTTATCGAGATCAGGAACACCTGCGTTTTTTTGTCTTGCTGAAATTTCTGTACTACATCGCCACGGTTTTGTGTACCGCCATCGAGGTAGGCATAAGGGATTCCCTCACGCTCAAAATACCCGCGGTAAATAGCAAGCTGTTTTACAAACTGCGAGAAAATCAAGACCTTGTGGCCGCCATCCAAAACGTTGGCAAGGGTGTGCACCACGTTTTCAAATTTGCCACTGTCGCCTTCGTAATCAGAGTCGATCATAGACGGGTGATTCGCTATCTGACGCAACTTGATCAAACCCTGCAAAACCTGGATCTGTGTTTTAGCAAAAGTGCCATCTTCCAGACTTTTCAGCAACTCGTTACGGTATTCTGATTTTACTTTGTCATACACGCTGGCCTGCTCCTCGCTCATCTGGCAGTAGAACAGATTTTCCGTTTTTGGCGGCAACTCAGTGGCCACCTGTTCCTTGGTGCGGCGTAATACAAATGGCTTGATGATAGCTTGTAGTTTGCGTGCTTTCTCTTCGTCTTTTTTCTTCTCTATCGGCGTAACAAACTCATTCTGGAAGAATTGCTGTGAACCCAACAGACCAGGGTTGATGAACGACATCTGTGTCCAAAGATCATTCACCGAATTCTCTACAGGTGTACCACTCAGTATCAGTTTAAAACGCGACTTTAACTGCCTAACCGCCTGGAACGATTTTGATGAAGCATTCTTGATGTTCTGGCTTTCATCCAGTATCACATACTCAAAAAAGTATGCCTTAAACATCTCAATATCAATCCGGCTGATACCGTAGGTAGTGATCACAAGATCATAATTGGCAAACACCTCTGCCGATTTATATCGGAACGCGCCTGTATGCACCATAATGCGCAGTTGCGGGGCAAACTTGCGTGCCTCGTTAAGCCAGTTATATATCAACGACGTAGGCATGATGATTAACGAGGTGCTTTTGCCACCGGCGTTTTCGGCATCTTCTTTATGTTTTTGCAGCAGAGACAGTGTTTGTATGGTTTTACCCAAACCCATATCATCCGCAAGGCATCCACCAAAATGGAAATCCTTCAGGAAATGGAACCAGTTGTAACCCGCCTTTTGGTACGGGCGCAGGCTACCAGCAAAATTTACCGGCATCGGTACGTCCTCGGTCTCTTCAAAATCAGTCAGCTTTTGCAGCTTGCGGTTCATGGCCACTTCGGCCATTTCCCCACCCGATATATCGTTCACTAAACCTAAGTGATGTCGGCGCAATTTTATTTCCTCGCCACCCTCGCTAAAGTGCAGCAGGTTGCCAAACTGGGCAAACCAGCTCTCAGGTATCACGGCAATCTCTCCGCTCGGCAGTATAAATTCCTTTTTATGATTTAAGATATGGTTTTTTAACTGGATGAACGGGATGCGGTATGGCCCAAAGGTTACCACGGCATTGATATCGAACCAGTCGTTATTTTCGCTTACCTCGAGATCTATCTTGGTGCTCCCAAAAACGTAGCGTTTTTGCCCGTCGGGTAGCTCAATCTCAAACCCTTTCTCTATCAACTCATCGTGGTGCTGGTTAAGCCATTCAAAAATAGGGAAAGAGCGATCGGCATCTTCATCATTCGATGCCACTTCCAGGTTCTGGAACAACGATGAAGTGGTTTGCAAGCCCATGTTCTCCAGTAACTGCAGCTTGCCCTTCTCCCAGGTCACGGAGCGTTTTATACGATGAAAAAGGTAATCGTCGCCGTTTTTTTCCATCCGTACCGAGATATGCCTGCCATCTCCGTAAGGGAAAACATAGCCCGCGTATTTAAAATACAACTGCAGTTGCGAGGTGCCGCCCTCTACATAGATGGGTTTTACGCAGGCGATGGCATCGTATTTTTCAGTATTGATGGTAAAACCTTCGGCGTAAACGTTATGCTTCTCAATCAGCGGGGCAACGAATTTTTCGAAGTACGAATGTTCTGATGATTTGGGGATAGAGATGTAGCGTTTGTTTAAAGAAGGCTGTAACTTCTTACCCTCAATATCCTTATCAAAATAATACAGCGTATCATCAAGCAACATCCAGGCGGGGTGGTTGCAGATGATTTCCGCATCCTTAAACATGAACTCGATGCGCATGCCCTGGTATTTGATCGTAGGGAAATAGCGGATCTCGTCATCCCCGCGGCGGAAATGGAACAATACTGAGGCAGCCTCATCGGCTATGTGTAATTTGCGACCAGCCGGATAGCCTTCCTTGCTCATCAGGTAAATTTCCTTATTACCCAGCATACCCAGAGCCTCTACAATCTTCTTCTCTATCTTGGGGCGGATGGTATCAAAAAGTTGATCGTTAAAGATCTTTCCAAAAAATTCAAAAGGGCGGATCGGCTTTTTATAGAACCGTTTAATGATGTTACCTTGCTCAATATCCTCAAGAATCTTAATGAGCTTGCGGTCGGTATCATCAATGCAAGCATTAAATTCTTCGGCGGTATTTGAGAAAAGGCGCTGATGCGTAAAAGAAAACTCGCCATTTGGATTTAGCTGCACCACATGCGGCTCTATCACGTACGATAGATAATCGTGCCGGGCTATGGCATAAATGATCTGGCAGGGCTTGGAGCTGTCTACGCGTAGCATTAAGTTTCTCGGGTAAAAAATTAATAGAAGCTACGACAAGAAAAAATTCAAACGTAAATTAAAAAATCTGCACTCGAAAATTTTTGAGGGGATTTTTTTTAACATCTAAAATATTGTCATTTCGAGTGAGCAGAAGGGTAGGGTGTGCGAAGTGGGGCGACGAGAAATCTTCTGCGCTGTTCTGCAAACGTAAATATCGCGTGTAGAAGATTTCTCCTCGCTCTCGCTCGTTCGAAATGACACGGTTGAAGACAACGAGGTTAGATTCTTTGTTACCGCTCAAAATGACAAGCATGCTTACATCGCAGCCAGCGTCTTAATATCCTTTACTTCTAAAACATGTTTATAATATCCGCGAATAGCGGCATTGATCATGGCCTTGCCCACATCTTTCATGGTAAGCACCGCGCTTGGAAATAACACTTTTAGTATGGGATAAAGTGATGAGATGATCTTGTAATAACCCTTCACATTCTTTTGTCCGTCGGTAGGTTTCATTAAACCGGGGCGGAAGGTGTAGACACTTTTAAAGGGAAGTTTCAGCAATGCATTTTCGGTTTTGCCTTTTACACGGGCCCACATCATGCGGCCTTTCTCGGTACTATCGGTATGCGAACCGGATACAAAGTTGAAAACCATGTCAGGATTCTCGTTGAGCAGGGCTTCAGCAAAGTTCATGGTAATATCGTAAGTGATACGGCTATATTGTTGCTCGTTTAATCCGCGCGAACTGATGCCAGCACAGAACAGGCAGGTATTGTAACCTTTAAGGATGTCTTCCACTTCGTGAAGATCCATAAAATCGGGCACGATCAATTCTTTCAGCTTTGGATGCTGCAAATCAAAGTGTTTGCGGTTCACCATCAGCACTTTTTCAACCGCAGGGTGGGCAAGGCACTCTAACAAAACCCCTTCACCAACCAGCCCTGTGGCGCCGGTTAGTATTATACTCAACTTCGTTGTATTTGGCATATACTGATGAAGACGAGCGGGTAGCTTTTATCTTTTAAAGAATTTTCAGATTTATTGTATTCAATTAAAAACTAAGATCTTTGACAGTTGGCGGCTCTTCAATTTTAGGAAGATAAGTAGATCGCTTTTCTGAAAGCAATATCTTTTTTTGCAACAAAGGCCTTTTAATTGTTTTACCTTCCCGTGCAATTTTAGACGGGGAAACTGCAAGCCTATCAACAGCATCATTGAAAGTTTCACTCATAAAAATTGAAGCGATCGTAAACTCCTCAGCTTTGCCATTTGGAAGCGTATAATTTACATATTCATAAGGACCGGCAAAATGCGAACCCTTTTCAAGCTTGTTTTTTATCATAAAGCTTTTCAAAGGTCTTTCACCGTTGAAAATGGCATTCAGTTTAGCTATTCTTTCGCTTGATAATTGATAGGTCGTATCAGCTATACCTTCGTACCATACCGATTGATAACGAACCTTACCTATATTATCGATCTCCATAATATCTTTGATAACTGCTTTTCCTGCTTCTATTTCGTAAGTTATGTATGTAAGACTTTTAAATTTTGGATTAGTGTCTTGGGCATTCGCGTGCAAAATCAACAAAAGACAGACACACATCAAAAGGAGTTGTTTCATATTTTCATTTAAATAAGCTTAAGCCATTATAAAGCAATCTCACCCTCAAACACCAGTTTAGCCGGGCCTTCTAAAAATATATTGCTGAATTTTTCGCCGTCGTGATCAAAACGGATATTGAGGTCGCCGCCCAAAACCCTTATTGGGGTGCTGATGGTCCCGAACTGCGCGTTCTTTTTAGCCATGGCTAATGCAACAGCCGTAACGCCGGTGCCACAGGCGTAGGTTTCGTTCTCCACGCCGCGCTCAAAAGTACGTACGAAATAACCTTCGCCTTCCTTTTCAACAAAGTTTACGTTGATGCCGTCTTGTTTGTAGGTGGCATTGTTACGGATGGCGTGGCCCTCGTTATAAACATCTTTAATAGCAAGATCAACGGCGGTTTTTACATAATGCGGGGATCCGGTGTTGAGCACGAAGGCATCGCCGACTTTACTTATCTCATTAACATCTATCATCTGCAGGCTCACCCACTCACCGCTTTCTGAAATTTTGGCATGGTGAACACCATCTGTAGCCAGAAATTTTGTCGTGTCCTGTATCACACCCAGATGCTTGGCAAAAGCTACAATACAACGGCCACCATTTCCGCACATACTACCCTCGGCGCCATCAGCATTATAGTATACCATTTTAAAGTCAAAGCCCGGCTCGTTCTCCAGCAGCATCAGGCCATCGCCACCAATGCCGAAACGGCGATCACAAAGTAATGCAACTTGTTCTTTATCAAGATTTTCAATCGCATTTTCACGATTATCGATCAGCACAAAATCGTTACCTGCGCCCTGGTATTTATAAAAATTTATTTCCACAATCTTTCGTTATAGGATAGATGTTAAATTTAAAAAATTAACGAGTAACAAATATAGCAGAGAGTTTATCTCAATTTAACAATATTTAACATTATTACACATACCTTATTATTGATAATTTCGTCTATATGGTATTAAATTTGAACCTCAGAGGTTATTAAACAATAGTATTTAAGAAAGTGAAAAATAATATGAGAAAATTTGGTTTAACATTATTGACCGCCTTTGCAGGCGGCGCGCTCGCTTTGGGAGCGTATAAGTTTGCCGAGAACAAGTACGACCAGAATTTGAGCATTGAGGATAAGCAAAAAGTTTATTTCGCCAGCAATCCCGAGAAAAGCAATTTAGTATCATCAGCCGGTACGGCTGATTTTACACAGGCCGCTGCCGAGGCAACGCCTGCAGTTGTTTACATCCGTACCACGTACGCAAGCAAGTCATCTGATGGCGGCAGCGGTGATCCGTTTGAGCAAATGTTTGGGCAGATGTTTGGTGGCCGTATGCGCCCGCAAGGTCCGCAAATGGCATCTGGTTCTGGCGTTATCATCTCTCCTGATGGTTACATTGTTACCAATAACCACGTGGTGGCTAAAGCCGAGAAGATCCAGATCGTGACCAATGACCACCGCAGTTTTGAGGCTAAAGTGATTGGTACCGATCCTAACACCGACCTTGCTTTAATCAAAGTGAACGCTACTAACTTGCCTATCGTTAAATTAGGTAACTCTGATGCGGTAAAAGTTGGCGAGTGGGTATTAGCCGTGGGCAACCCTTTTAAACTCAACTCAACAGTTACTGCGGGTATTGTGAGTGCAAAAGGCCGCAGCATTGGCATCATCGGTCGTGAGCATGATGAAGAAAGCCCATACCCGGTACGCCAGCAAGAGACGCCTACTTTGAAAAAAGGTATCGAGTCGTTTATTCAAACTGATGCGGCTATTAACCCTGGTAACAGTGGGGGTGCATTGGTAAATACAAATGGCGAGCTGATCGGTATCAATGCCGCTATTGCATCGCACACCGGTTCGTACGAGGGTTATGGTTTTGCCATCCCTATTAACCTGGCTAAAAAAGTATTGAACGATATTAAAAAATATGGCTCGGTTAAACGCGGTTATGTTGGTATTGGCTTCGCGGATTTAAGCGACCCAGATGCTGCTAAATCAGTTAACAGCGATAAAACCAATGGTTTGTACGTAAACAGCCTGGTAGCCGGTGGTGGTGCCGAGCAAGCAGGTATTAAACAAGGTGATATCATCACTAAAGTTGAAGGCAATACAGTTTACGAATCGTCAGATCTGCAAGAGCGCGTTGCACGTTTACAACCCGGCGATAAAATTAACCTGACTGTTTTACGCAATGGCGCCGAGAAAACTTTTGCGGTAACGCTTAAGGCTGACGCTCCGGCTAACAAAACTGCAGCTAATTCAAAATCAGCTTCAGAATTGTTTAACAAACTGGGGGCAAGTTTCCAACCGCTCAACGCGCAGCAAAAAGCTAAATTCCGTGTAAACGGTGGTGTGCTGGTTACGCAGGTTCGTCATGGTGGATTATTTGATGATACTGAGATCCCTACAGGCTCCATCATTACATCTATCAACAGACAGCCAATAAACAGCGTTGATGATATTGATAAAGCTATAACAAACCTTAAGAATGGCCGACTTGTGATCAGCGGTTTCTATCCTGACGGTGGCAGCTTTAACAATATGTTTGAGATGCAATAAGGATAATCCATTATAAACAACAAAAGCCCCCGGCATGCCGGGGGCTTTTGTTGTTTATTGACGATGTTCCCCCATACGTCATTGCGAGGTACGAAGCAATCTCCGAACTGTACAGAGCGGACCTGCCTATGTAGAGATTGCTTCGTTCCTCGCAATGACATAATATTTGAGGCTCTTCAAAATTAAGAGGCAATCACAGTCATCCTAAAATCCTTTAATCATGGTTCAAAAATATTACATAGAAAAAATCAATTGCAATTCTATATTTGTATAGAACCTATTGATATGACAATCACCCAACTCGAATACATTGTAGCCGTTGACACTTACCGCAGTTTTGTAGCGGCAGCCAATAAATGTTTTGTTACGCAACCTACTTTGAGCATGCAGATACAGAAGCTGGAAGATACCCTTGGCGTAAAGATCTTTGACCGCAGCAAACAGCCTGTTGTGCCTACCGAGATTGGCGAAGAGATAATTGCTCAGGCTCGCGTACTGATAGCAGAAAGCGAGAAGATAAAAGAGATTGTTACCGACAGGCAGAAAGAATTATCCGGTGAATTAAAAGTGGGCATCATACCTACCATATCGCCATATATACTCCCTAAAATACTCAACAGCTTTATTGAGAAATATCCACAGGTAAAACTTATTGTATGGGAGCAAACTACCGAACAGATCATTCAGCAGCTAAAATTAGGTACTATTGATTGCGGTTTGTTATCTACCCCATTAAATGAAAGCAGCCTTACGGAGATACCGGTTTTTTACGAAAACTTTGTTGCCTATACTTCAAAGAGCAGCAAGCTATCTAAAAAGAAGGTCATCACGCCCGATGATATAGATATGGAAGAGATATGGGTGTTGAACGAAGGCCATTGCATGCGCGAACAGGTGCTGAACATATGCCAGCGCCGCAAAGCCACCAAAGGCTTTCAGCATTTTGAGTATAATACTGGCAGCGTAGAAACATTGAAGCGCATGGTTGATATGAATAACGGCGCAACCATTTTACCTGAGCTTGCCCTCGCCGAGATGACCGACAAACAACGCGACCGGGTACGATACTTTAAAAGCCCAGAGCCTGCACGCGAAGTCAGCATTGTAATGCACCGCAATTTTCTAAAGCGCCGCATGATTGAGGCTCTAAAGAATGAAATACTTGAGTTTGTGCCGAAGCGACTACGCACGAAGAAAAAGAAAGAAATTGTGGAGATATAATCCCTTCAACCCAGAACGTCATCCTGAATTTATTTCAGGACCTCATCTCGCAAATCCTATCTGTGAGATGCCGAAATAAATTCGGCATGACGTGGGGGAATATAAAATATTAATCCCTATTCGTCACCTCTTTCAATGCCTCAGAAATTTTCTTAGCTGTAGCTTCCAATTCCTCTTGCGTTGGTGATAATTTTGGGCGGGCAAAGTTCATATCATCCACCCTGTTCATCGGGATTAAGTGGATGTGTACGTGAGGCACCTCAAGTCCGATAACAGCAACGCCTACCTTTTTACAAGGGATAGCTTTCTTAATTCCCGTAGCTACAATTTTGGCGAACATCTGCAACCCCAAGTAAGTCTCGTCATCAATATCAAAAATATAATCCACTTCCTTTTTAGGTATCACCAGCACATGCCCCTCAGCCAGCGGACTAATATCTAAAAATGCCAGAAACTCGTTGGTCTCTGCAACCTTGTAGGCGGGAATTTCGCCTGCAATTATTTTTGAAAAGATGGTAGACATAAGTAGTGAGTAGTTGATTAAGTGAGTGGTGAATGGTTACAATAACAATTGATTAGGTGAACGGTTTAAAACCACTCACCCAATCAACCATTCTCTATCTACTAATTTCCAATATCTCAAATTCCATTTTACCGGCAGGAACCTGTATCTCGGTTTTTTCGCCTACAGATTTACCTAACAGGCCTTTTGCAATTGGAGATGTTACTGATATCTTACCGGCTTTAAGATCGGCTTCGCTTTCTGATACCAATTGATAGCTCATGGTAGCGCCATTTTTAACGTTTTTGATTTTTACGATAGACAAGGCCAGCACCTTTGAAGTATCCAGTTTCGATTCGTCTAACAAACGCGCGTTCGACAACGTTTCTTCCAGTTTGGCTGTTTTGGTTTCGTGTAAGCCCTGTGCTTCTTTTGCAGCATCGTACTCGGCGTTCTCTGATAAGTCGCCTTTATCGTGGGCTTCGGCAATAGCTTTAGCTATGTTAGCACGGCCTGATGTTTTTAATTGTTGTAATTCGTCTTTTAAGTTCTCTAAACCTTCTTTGGTATAGTATGATACGTCTGCCATAATACACTTATAATTAGTTCTATAATTCGTTCGCGTTTGGCCAAAAAAAACCGCCCCTCTACTTTCTTAATAGAAGAGCGTTCGGCCATAAAAACAAACAAGACCACGGGACAGTATCTCCATGATCTTGTTTGGTATTAAAACGAAGATAACGCTTTTAAATTTTAATCTCCAAATATTTTAAGTTGATTTTTTGCATTATCAGCTATTTTGCCAAGCTAATTTCGCCCAGCTTTTGTGCCATCACCTCGCTTATTTTGCGGTAGCTTTCAAACGTCCATCCGCCTACATGGGGGCTCAACAATACTTTGCCAGTGGCACACAATTCATCAAACCAGGCTTGCTCTGCCAATGCGGGAAATTTCTCAACCTCAAGCACATCCAATCCTGCGCCTAATATTTTACCCTGTTTAATGGCATTAAGCACTGCCTGCGTTTTAACTACTTTGCCACGAGCAAGGTTCAGGAAAAATATAGGTTTCCTGAAATGGAATAGGTACTCATCATCAACCATTCCGTTTGTTTCACGCGTAAGTGGCACATGAAGGCTCAATACATCAGCATGCTTTACAATCTGTTCCATGCTTACCTCGCGGGCGTACTTATCGCTAAAGCCGGTTTTATATTTATCAAAGGCTATCACCTCAACCCCAAAACCTGATAGTCTTTTGCAAAGGCTTGCCCCATGTTACCATACCCGATAATACCTACTGTACGGCCTTGCAATTCATATCCACGATTTTTTTCGCGCAGCCATTTGCCGTCGCGAACTTCGGCATCACCACGATTTAAATTATTCATCAGCGATAGCAGCATACCAATGGCATGTTCACCAACGGCATCGCGGTTACCCTCGGGTGCATTGATGAGGATTACACCTTTTACAATGGCGTAGTCCTCATCAATATTATCCATCCCTGCCCCGGCCCGGCATATAAAGCGCAGGTTAGTCGCGAGATCCAAAAATTCTTTATCCACCTGGAATTTGGAGCGGATAACCAGACCATCATAATCGTTGATGATCGCTTTTGCGCCATCCAATTTCATATCCTGTTGGTAATCTATGGTGTAGCCAAACGCTTTCGCCTGCTCCATAAAAGCGGGATGCAGATCATCTACTATAAGGATGTGGTTTTTCAATGCTGTGTGTTTTGTGGCAAAAGTACAAAAGTGATAACAATTTGCTCCCTTTACTTAGGAGGATGCCGGGGTGAGGCCAAAAAACTGGCACGCAAATGGCATTACTTCAAACCTATGAAAATAGCTCCTTTTAAAAACACCCGCAAAAGCATGAAAGAATTCGCTATGAAACTGTCCGAGGGTGGTTTCAGGAGCATCTTTGATCGTATAGATCAGTTGAGTGTTAAACGCGGCGTAGATACCATGGGGTTGGATAAGTTCATCAATCAATGTGCGTTAATGGCTGCGGGCACAGGTGCCGTAGCAGGTACCGGCGGTTTGTTCACTATGCTGGTAGGTATGCCGGTTGATTTTGTAAACTTGATAACCCAACAATTCCGCGTTACCATGGCAGTGATGTATCATAACAGGGGCAGTTACCGGGTTGGCTTTGATGAGTTTATGCAGTTGGTGGCAACTTCCTTTAAAATTGAAGCAGGGATTTCAGTAAGCAAAACCATGATGGAGAGTGTAGCAGAGAAACTTTTCTTAGCGTTTGGTGTACGTGCAGCAGAAAGATTAGTACCTGTGATAGGCGCTGCCATTGGTGGCACAGCAAACTATCTTTTTGTAAAACGCATGGCCGATAAAGTGAAGGAACAATATCCCAACCCTAAGATGGTAATTAAGATAGATTAACGGTTGGCCGCAATCTCATTAGTCAGTTTCACGAAATCGTCCACTGTCAATCGCTCTGCACGTAAATCGAGTGTTGTATTATCAGCCATCTTTTCTTTGTTGATGAGGGCCGATACCGCATTTCGCAGCGTTTTACGGCGCTGATTAAAACCGGCTTTCACTACCTGCCAAAACAGCTTTTCATCGCAATTGAGCGTAGCGGTTTCATTACGGGTAAGGCGGATAACTGCCGAAAGCACCTTCGGTGGCGGATTAAAAACACCTGCTTTCACAGTAAACAGATATTCTACTTTATAATAAGCCTGCAGAAAAACACTCAAGATGCCGTATTCTTTATTACCTGCCTTTGCATTACAGCGCTCAGCCACTTCTTTCTGGAACATGCCTACTACCTCAACAACCTGGTCGCGGTTATCCAGTATTTTAAAAAGGATCTGGGACGATATATTGTAAGGAAAGTTTCCTATCACGGCCATCTTCTCCTGAAAGTTAGCCTTAAAGTCAAGCTCCAGGAAATCAGCGTTGATCAATCTATCACCTAACTGAGGATATTTCTTTTGCAGGAAGTTGTATGATTCGGTATCGATATCGATCAGGAAAACTTCGTAGTCGGTTTTCTGTAGCAGGAAATCGGACAAGATGCCCATGCCGGGCCCAACCTCGAGTACTTGCTTATATCCGTTAACAGGCCTCAAACTCTCTACGATTTTTGAAGCTATATTTTTATCGGTGAGGAAGTGCTGCCCAAGGTGTTTTTTTGCCCGTACTAAGGTCATCTGCTAAAATTAATCACACAAATTACGGCATATTGTGCTTTTATCAGGAATAATAACTTGAAAATCTTTTAATTTGCACTTTAGGCAAAAGCTAAGCGCCTAAAAACCAAAGCGAATTATACTGCTTATGAGCAGTAAAACCGGACAACAAACAATGAGCGACAAACCTAAAATAGGCATCAGTATAGGAGATATAAACGGCATCGGGCTTGAAATTATCATCAAAACCCTTTCCGACTCACGCATTTACGACTACTGTACACCCATTGTTTATGGGCATACCAAGGTAGCATCGTTCCACCGCAAGGCTACACATCTAAACGAGTTTAATTTCACGGTTGTTGAGAGTGCAGTTGAAGCACAAAGCCGCAAGCCCAACATGATCAATTGCTGGGAGGAGGATGTGCGCATTGAGTTGGGCCAATCAACTAAGGATGGTGGTAAATATGCTTTTACCTCACTTCAACGTGCAACTGACGACTTGCTGAGTGGCCATATTGACGGTTTGGTTACAGCGCCCATTAATAAAGACAATATCCAAAGCGAGGATTTCACTTTCCCCGGCCATACTGAGTATTTACAGCATCGCGATAGCAAAGACGAATCGCTGATGTTTTTGGTAGGCGATTCGCTACGCGTAGGTGTGGTAACCGGCCACATCCCAGTTACTAAAATTGCGCAGAGCATTACTACCGATAAAATAGTTAAGAAACTGCAACTGATGAATGCGAGCCTGAAAGATGATTTCTGGATCCGCAAACCAAAAATTGCTGTACTGGGCCTTAACCCCCACGCGGGCGACAACGGCCTGATAGGTTCTGAAGAGCAGGAAACCATTATCCCTGCAATTGAGGAAGCGCGCACGCATGACGTATTAGCTTTTGGCCCCTACGCTGCCGATGGTTTTTTTGCAAATGGTACCTATTTACAGTTTGATGCTGTATTGGCCATGTACCATGATCAGGGCCTTATCCCGTTTAAGCAGATCGCTTTTGAAACCGGCGTAAATTACACTGCCGGCTTAAGCTTTGTGCGCACCTCGCCAGACCATGGTACTGCCTACGATATTGCCGGGAAGAATATGGCATCAGAAGTATCATTCCGCGAGGCACTGTTTACGGCCATACACGTAATTAAGCACAGGCGCGAAACTGCCGAGCTTAATGAAAACCCTTTGCTGTTTAGTAAACTAAGCCGCGACCGGGACTAAATAGTACCTAAGCAGATACTGTTTTAAATTTGTTACCGTTTATTTAAAACAATTATCTCTGAAATACATTTGCCTCTTTAATGAGTAATTTAATAAACCGCATCAGGTCTATTGATGCGTTTCGTGCGGTTACCATGTTCCTGATGATCTTTGTGAATGATCTTGACGGCGTGCCAAATACCCCTGAATGGCTTAAACACGCTGCAATAAGCGATGACGCTTTAGGACTTGCCGACACCATCTTCCCTGCCTTCCTCTTTATTGTGGGATTATCGATACCGTATGCCTTCGCCAAACGGTTGCATAATTCTGAGGCACATGTACCCTCCCGGATCATTACACGATCGTTGGCGCTGATTTTTATCGGCTTTTTTCATGCCAATAGCGAAACCTACAACGAAACAGCCACGCTGTTACCCAAGCCGGTTTGGGACAGTTTGGCCACGTTCAGTTTCTTCTTCATCTTTTTAGATTACAATAAAAATACTTCAAAGCTGCGGCGGTATCTTTTCCAGGGATTTGGCTGGGCATTGCTGATAGCCATGTGTATAATCTACCGCAGTACCGATCCCGCGCATCCTTGGCTACATTTAACCTGGTGGGGCATATTAGGTTTAATTGGCTGGTCGTACCTGGTATGCGGGCTTATTTATTATTATAGTAATGGCGTATTGTGGCTGCAGGCTGCGGCATGGATGTTCTTCATGTTCTTCAATATCGATTTCCACTTTGGGATGCTCGATTTTTTATCGGGCTTACAAAAAATATATGTGGATAGCCGGCAATGGTGCCATGCAGGCATTTACCATGGCGGGGGTATTTGTATCGGTGTTGTACATGCGCTTAAATCAAAACAAAGAAATAAAAATACTATGGGGTGCCATGATCATGATGGCGATAATCCTGTTTAATCTCGGCTTTATTGTACGCTACTTTAGCGGCGGCATATCCAAAGCGCGCGATACCCCTTCATGGGTTTTAATATGCACAGGGATAAGCTTAGTGGTATATGCCATATTTATTTACCTGGTAGATTTCAGGCAGAAGTATCACTGGTTTAAAATCATAGAACCGGCTGGTACCAGTACCTTTACCGCCTACCTGCTACCCTACCTTTTCTATCCGCTTTACCAAATGACAGACCTCGGCTACCCGCAATACTTAGACCAGGGCACAGGCGGGCTGATACGCTGTTTGCTGTTCTCCTTTGTAATAGTATGGTTAACGGGATTGTTGCAGAAGATAAACGTAAGGCTGAAGATCTGACGTTTGCAAGTGTTCATGAACACCATGAACACTCGTGAACACAGTGAACACTGACAAGACTTTGTCTGTTAAGCTACATGGTCCGTGTCGGTCTGAGCTTGTCGAAGACCTATGCAAGCGAAGAGTGGTTCGACAGGCTCACCATGACAGAGTTGAGATACATGATCCTTGTCGGTCTGAGCTTGTCGAAGACCTGTGCAAGCGAAGAGTGGTTCGACAGGCTCACCATGACAGATGAAGCCCCTCTCCTTCGGAGATGGGTTTGGAGAGAAGCTCTTACTTACCCCCCGTTTTCCAGTACATATAAATAATACAACCGATAACGGTAATCGCAAGCACAAGAAGGCCGGTTTTGCCTTTGCGTTTGTCCTGGCGCATAACCCATATCAGAAAAGCCACAAGGGGCATCACAAATATTATCCAGAAGATGAGAGAAGGAATGTTCATTATAATGAGTGAATGAGTGTTATTGAATTAGTGAATGGAGCAATTTATTGATGAGAGGCGTGTAAATTCATTCACTAAATCACTCATTCAATAATTCACTCATTAAATTAAAACGGCATCCTTGCCAGCGGGGCAACATCCTGCCCAATAAATTCGCCTTTTAAATATTTGTGATAACCGGCAATAGCGATCATTGCCGCATTATCGGTACAGTATTCAAACTTGGGGATAAAAACATTCCAACCATTCTGCGCGCCGGTTTCCGTAAGCAGGTTACGCAGGCCGGTATTCGCCGATACCCCGCCAGCCAAAGCAACATCTTTAATCCCGTACTCGTAGGCGGCCTTTTTAAGTTTGTTGATCAGTATGGTAGCAATTCGTTTCTCAACCGAGGCACAAATATCATTCATGTTCTCCTGGATGAAATTTGGGTTGGCTGCCACGTTATCCCTGATGAAATACAGGATAGAAGTCTTCAGTCCGCTAAAACTGAAATCAAATCCGGGTATCTGCGGTTCGGGAAATTTATACGCATCAGGATTACCATTACGGGCATTTTTATCAATGAGCGGTCCGCCGGGATATGGTAATCCTAATATCTTACTGGTTTTATCCATCGCTTCACCGGCGGCATCATCAAGTGTTTGGCCAATCACTTCCATATCAAAATAGTCTTTAACCAAAACTATCTGGGTATGTCCACCTGATACGGTTAAACAAATGAATGGGAACGATGGCTTTTTCTCCGCAATAAAGTGTGCAAGAATGTGTGCTTGCATGTGGTTAACCTCAATAAGCGGAAGCTGTTTAGCTAAAGCAAAGGCCTTTGCAAATGACACACCTACCAAAAGAGACCCCAAAAGGCCTGGTCCGCGTGTAAAAGCTACCGCATCAATATCATTTTTGCTTACTTTTGCGTTTAATAATGCTTGCTGCACCGCAGGAACAATGTTTTGCTGATGTACCCTTGAGGCAAGCTCGGGGACAACGCCGCCGTAAGCTTCATGAATGGTTTGATTTGCAATAACATTACTCAGTATTGCACCATCAACACATACAGAAGCAGAGGTTTCATCGCACGAAGATTCTATAGCTAATATTGCAGGCACTGTTGTTAAGTTGAAGGTCAAAAGTTGAAAGTCGAAAGTATCGGCTTACAATTTTTGAGCAGATTATAAATAAATTCAAAAAGTAAAACACTTACGGCTTTTTTGGATTTTACTTTTGAATTTTTAATTGTTGCAAAGTTATTAAAAAAGTACTCAAAATAGCGTTAGGCATTGTGCTTGTAATACTGCTACTGGTAAGCATAGTGCTCATCTCGTTTCAGTATAAGCCTGTGCAAACGTGGGCGGCAAAAAAAGCTACCAAATACCTTTCTAAAGAGCTCAATACCACGGTTGATATTAAAAGCCTGTACATAAAGCCATTCTCATCTGTAGTTTTAGAAGGGCTTTATATTTTAGATAAACAACGCGATACGCTTTTAAGCACCCCAAAACTCTCCGTTGAACTGAGCGGTTTTTCCATCTTCAACAGTATCAAGAAGAAGAAATTAGATTTTAAATCCATTCAACTGGATAACGGCGCTTTCTATCTAAAGAAGTTAAAAGACAGCACCACCAACCTTAAATTCGTCATTGATTATTTTAGCTCGGGCGATACAACCAAAACCAAGAGCCAGCCGTGGACGCTTAAGTTTGAGAAGATCGGGCTGTATAATTTCCATTTCAGGTATAAAAATTACCTGCGCAACGAGTTTGTGAAAGGTGTAAATTTCAATGACATCGATGTAAGCCATTTTACCACTACGGTTTACAATATGGATCTGATAAACCATCTTTTTAAGGCCCGCATTGCCGGCATGACCTTGAAGGAGAAAAGCGGTTTCTACCTCAAAAACTTCAATTCAAACGCAACAATAGATACCAACCAGGTTTTACTGCAAAACCTGCACATCCAAACGGCAAACTCGAACGTAAAGAACTACTTTAGGATGAGGTTTAAATCGTTTGATGACCTGGACGATTTTGAGAACAAAGTAAATATGGATGCCGAGTTCCATACCTCGCACCTGTCGTCAAAAGATATCAGCTATTTTACCGACGAACTTGCTAAAGTTAAAACCACATTTGAGTTAGGTTTAGATGGTCGCATCCGTGGCTTGGTGAATAACCTGCGGGCAACAGGATTAACTATTACCGCCGCACAGGCCACGTTTATTAAAGGCGATTTCCACCTTACGGGATTGCCCGATTGGGATAATACCTTCCTGCAATTACGTTTTGATCAGATTGCTACTAATAAAAAAGATCTCGATTACCTGTATAGCCATTTTACCGGCAGACCAACGGCCAAAGTACCGGATATTGTGGGCAAGTTTGGTAACGTGAACTTTACGGGCAGGTTTACCGGCTTACAAAATGATTTTGTAGCTTTTGGTACATTTAAAACCAAGCTGGGCCGCCTTGATCCGGATATTAACCTCAAGATAAATAAAGCAGGTATACCGAGCTACAGTGGTAAATTAACAGCGAGCAACTTTGACGCAGGTGCTTTATTAGATAATAATGATCTGGGGCGCACATCGTTTACGGGCAACATTGCCGGCAGCGGCGATGAGATCAAAAATCTTAACATACGTGGCGATGCCAAAGTTGCCTACCTACAGTTTAAAGGCTATAACTATACCAACCTGGTAACCAACGGTACTTTCATTAAAAAAGTAGCAAATGGTCGTGTGAGTATTAATGATCGCAACATTAAGTTTAACCTTACAGGCAACATCAATCTTAACCCTAAACTGCCGGTTTACAATATTGCAGGTAACATTACCAATGCCCGCCTGCATCAGCTTAAGTTGCTGAAAGACACCATTACGTTTACTACCGACCTAAATACAGATTTCTCCGGCAATAACCTTGATAACCTCGACGGCAGCATTCTGCTTACTAAGATAAGGATGAATGACCCGCGTAATAGTTATGTGGTTGATACGCTTAACCTTTCGGCAAAAGGCAAAGGCGATGAAAGAGTTATCTCGCTAAAATCTGATATTGCCGATGGCAGCATTAAAGGCAGTTATGACCTGGCCACGCTCCCATCTTACTATAAAACCATTGCCAAAAAATATATCCCTTCGTTAAAAACGACCATTGTACCACCCAAGCCGCAAAATTTTGATTTTAACTTGTCACTAAAAAACATGGAGCCTGTAACGGCCATGTTTATGCCTAACCTGCAGATACCGGACAAAGGAACGTTTGTAGGTAAATTTAATTCCAATGATAAAACAGCAACGCTTAACGGCTATATCAAAACCATAAAACTGGGTAAAATAGTGTTCCATGATTTTATTATTGATGAAAGCACTACCGATGATTTCCTTGGCCTCAACCTTTCACTCAACCGGGTTGATCTTACGGATAGCTTATATATCAAGAACATTACGGTTACCAATTTCCTGAAGAAAGACAGCCTTAATTTCAACGTTAAGCTATCTGATAAAAACGCCATTAACCAGTTAGACCTTTACGGTTTAGTAGCGTTTGGGCGCGATACTACGGCCAAGCTAAGCCTGCTGCCATCTGATGTAATATTAGAACACCAGAACTGGAAAATAGAAGAGCAGGTACGCATTAGGCTGCTTGATGGCAAAACCAAAGTGGAGAATTTTGAACTCTCTAACGGGAACCAGAAAGTACTCATAAACGGTTTCATATCAGACAACCCGGCAGATAAGCTGAAGGTAACGTTTGAACAATTTAGCATGGCAACGCTTAACCAGCTAACCAAACCATCAGGGGTAACACTAAAGGGTGCTTTAAATGGCGATGTACTGCTCAGCGGACTTACCAAACAACCGGGCGTAGATGCCAAATTAGGCATTGATTCGCTCACCATGAACAAAACTTTGGTAGGCGATGTGAAGATCAATTCAGACCTGGATAATGAGAACAGCCGTGCCAACGTGAAAGTAAACATCACCAACGGTGGCAAAGAAACCATGAACGTTGACGGTGCTTATCTGATAGGTACAAACGGTGCGGACGATGCTCTTGATTTTGATATAAAGATGGACCATACCGAGGCCATCATATTTGAACCTTTTATCAAGAATCTGGTATCAGACATCAAAGGCTCCCTCTCTGCTGATGTGAAGATGACCGGCCCGCCGTCAAAGCCACAGCTTAATGGCGATATTACGCTTAACAATACCGGCCTTACTGTTAACTACCTTAAAACGCCGTATACCATTAACGACAAGGTATCGGTAACCAATAGTTTGATAACCATTGATAAAATGGTATTAAAAGACAGCCGCGGCGGTAAAGGAGAGGTAAATGGCAAGGTTGATCTGAACAATATATCAAACCCCACGCTTGATGTAACGTTAGAAGCCACCAACCTGCAGGCGCTTAACACCACCTTTAAGGATAATCACTTGTATTACGGAACTGCTTATGGTACGGGCACCTTTAAGTTTACAGGGCCGGTTGATAATATGCAAATAGATATTAAGGCCAGTACCGAAGCGGGTACCATATTCAATATCCCGCTGAATACCTCCATGACGGCCAGCGAATATGATTTTATCCGCTATGTCAACCATACTGATACCTTGCAGAAATCAGCACCCAAGGTTAATCCATTTAACGGCGTTACGCTGAACTTTGACCTCACAGTAGATGAAAGCACCGTTGTGCGTATTTCAACCGATTACGGGGTATTAGAAGGCTCGGGACAAGCTCGTAACCTAAAGCTGAACATAAATAGTCTGGGCGACTTTGAGATGTTTGGCGATTTCCTGATCACTACCGGTAAGTTTGAATTTACGGCCAAGGATTTCATCAGCAAAAACTTTACGGTTAACCAGGGCGGTACCATCCACTGGACGGGTAACCCGTCAAACGCCGAGATAAACTTACGGGCGATATACGAGGTGCGGACGGCCATTGGGCCGCTATACTCTGCTGCCGGCTTAACGCCGCCATAGGGTAACAAACAGGTATTAGTACAGGCCGAGTTGATATTGACCAAAACACTCTTGCAACCTGCTATCGATTTTGACTTTACCTTTCCGGTAGACCCATCAATTAAGGATGACCTGGCTACCTATCTGTCTGATAATGCCAACCGCAGCCAACAAGCGCTCAGCGTTATCGTACGCCGAAGTTTTGCATCGGGCACCGGTAGTAACTTAAGCGACCAGGTATTTGGAACGGCCCAGCAGGCGGTGAGTGAGTTTGCGTTTAATAAACTTAACAGCTTTATATCGCAGTCGAACATCAAAAACTTTGACTTGAACATACGATCGTTTACGGATGCGAGTGCAACTTTCAGATTGTGGAACGACAGGCTGCTGATAAACGGTAACCTTTACTCTACCTCTGGCTCAAACGATCTGTTTAACGCCCGCCAGAGTTTCTTTAATACAGATTTCAGGCAGTTGACCAAAGACTTTGAGATACAGTACCTGATCCGTAAGGATGGTAACCTGCGTGGTAAATATTCATACCGTGCGCTTAACAACACTACATTAAACACACTTAACGATCAGCTGTTACCACAATATGTTAATGGCGTGGGTTTAATTTACCAACGCGATTTTGACAGCTTCGGTGAATTTTTCCGCAATATTTTCAGGCAAAGCCAACGCAAGAAAGCACCGGTTACCCCGGCACCAATACCATCAACTACTACAACATCGCCAACACCGTCTAAACCATCTGATGATAACAGCAACGATGATGGCGACAGCGAAGAGTAATTAATGATCGCGCATGATAGCGTGATCCATTTTATCGCGTTTGGTACGCAGGTATGCCTCGTTATGAGGGTTAGATGCTATCTCGATAGGAATGTTCTCTATCACTTCAAGCCCGTAGCCGATAAGGCCCGCACGTTTTTTAGGGTTATTGGTAAGCAGGCGCATTTTTGAAATGCCCAGGCTGCGCAATATTTGTGCGCCAATACCATAATCCCGCTGATCCATTTTAAAGCCGAGTTTGATATTGGCCTCAACAGTATCTAATCCGTTCTCCTGCAAATGATAGGCTTTCAGCTTATTTACCAAGCCGATGCCACGGCCTTCCTGGTTCATGTAAACAATAACCCCTTTGCCTTCTTTGCTTATCATCTCCATTGCTTTGTGTAGCCGAGGGCCACAATCGCAACGGCATGATCCAAAAATATCACCGGTAACGCATGAACTGTGTACACGCACCATTATGGGCTCGCCCGGGTCCCACTCGCCTTTTATCAAAGCAAGGTGGTTCTCGCCGGTATCAATTTGAGTATAAGCCACCATATCAAAATCGCCCCACTCGGTAGGCATCTTAACAGATACCTCTTTGTGCACCATTGATTCGGTGTTTAAGCGGTAAGCTATCAGGTCTTTTATCGATACGATTTTAAGGTCAAATTCCTTCGCCATTTCCAGTAACTCGGGCAGGCGGGCCATTTCACCATCCTCGCGCATTATTTCACAGATAACACCAGCCGGTTCAAAGCCAGCCAGTCTTGCCAGGTCAATAGTGGCTTCTGTATGTCCAGTCCTTCTGAGTACCCCTCCTTTCTTGGCCTTTAAAGGGAAAATATGTCCCGGCCGCCCCAAATCTTCCGGTTTCGTATCAAGATCAACAAGTGCTTTAATTGTC
>JAESTD010000008.1 GCA_016763755.1 Mucilaginibacter sp. | reverse complement strand
GATGTTGTTAATTCAGATCAAAGCTGGAAATGTGTCCGCGACAACGGGCATCACCCCGTACCGGGGTATTTTTTTGCCGCCACAAAGGGGGAATTCGTGGACATGAACAAAATTATTCAAGGGGACTGGAAATCCGCCAGCTATAAAGACAATGATTGGCTTAACGCTGCAAAGGTCATGGACGGGAAACTGAAGGGTATGGCCTGGGGGATAGACTGGGGATTAGTCCCGTCAAGCCTGCCCCAAATGGAAATGACCAATCAGCGGATACCGGAACTTCGCGAAACAACCGGTATGAATATGCCGGAAGGTTTTCCAAAAATCGCAGCAGCGTTTACCGTTCCGGCTAACAGCGCGGTTACGCTCCTGCTGGATCAGACTTACGAGACCAATGCCTATATCACTTTAAATTTTAGCGGGGGCAAGGGAGCAGGAATATCTATAGGGTATGCAGAGTCCCTTTTTATGCCGAATAGCACGGTCAGCGCTAAAGGGAACCGGAATGAAATTGCCGGCAAAAAATTTATCGGACGGATCGATAGCCTGATTTCGAACGGTGACACCGGACAAAGCTTTACGACTTTGAACTTCCGTACGTTCAGGTATATAAAACTCATTATTCATACCAACGAGCAACCGTTGACGATAGCGGATATTTACGGAACATTTACCGGTTATCCATTTAAATTGGTTTCGTCATTCAATAGCGACCAAAAAGATATCCGGCATATATTGGATATCGGGTGGCGGACTGTCCGGCTGAACGCCTGGGAAACCTACACGGATTGTCCTTACTACGAACAATTACAATATATAGGCGACACACGGATACAAGCGATGGTCTCCTACTTTAATACCACTGACGACCGGCTTGCACGAAACGCGATCAGTTTAATTGATCATTCGCGTCTTGCTGAAGGAATTACCAAAAGCTGCTACCCGACAAGGGGATCTCAGATCATTCCGCCTTTTTCACTTTGGTATATCGGCATGCTGCACGATTATTTTAGGTACCGCAACGATATGTCCTTCGTAAAAGCCAAACTTTTGGGCATGCGGTCAGTGTTGGAATTTTTCAGTCATTACCAGGGTCCGGATGGTTCCCTCAAAGATCTTCCGTATTGGTCGTTTGTCGACTGGTCAGGAAACTTGTGGGGCGAAGTGAAAGGGACCGACGGGAGCGCGGCCATCTATGATTTGCAATTACTCTGGGCCCTGCAATGTGCGGCGGAAATGGAAGCCAGCGTAGGCCTTGGCGATTATGCAAAAATTTACCGTGCAGATGCTGAGCTGCTGAAAGCAACGATCCGGCGGAAATACTGGGATCCCAAAACGAGTTTATTTGCTGATACCAGGGATAAAAAGGGTTTTTCCCAGCATGTGAATGCTTTAGCCATTCTTACCGGACTGGTTGGTAAAAAAGATATGCCACAGGTGGTCAATGCATTAGGCAGAAATAAAAAGCTCACACAATGCTCAGTATATTTCAAATACTACTTGAACCAGGCACTCTTAAAGGGTGGCTATACTGATGATTATATGGATCTTATAGGCATCTGGAAAGAAAATATCCGTATGGGTTTGACAACCTGGGCAGAATACTCTGACATCAATACTTCCCGTTCTGATGCACATGCCTGGGGCAGTAGCCCGAACGTCGAATTCTTCAGGTCGGTCTTAGGCATCGATAGCGACGCTCCGGGGTTTGCTAAAATTAAAATAGAACCACATTTAGGCAAGCTTACCCATGTTGATGGTCTTGTTCCTCACCCGGCAGGAAAAATCTATGTGAAATATGTAAAAAAAGCAGGTAAATGGAATTTTGAAATAAGACTACCTTCGAAAACGCCGGGTATTCTGGTGTGGAAGGGTAAAAGTCATCTGCTCCGATCCAATATTAATCGGTTGTGGCTGTAAATCAATCTCTACCCGCGCAGCATTATGCTATAGACTAACCGGTCGCCTCTGTACCGCGGTCGGCCCTGTGATTAGGTTAATATTTTGATTAAAGAGAAAAGCCAACCTGAAAACAAGAGACTGCCTAAAAAGTTGAGGCACCTTTTGTAATGGTGGACGATTACTAACACAGTTAGTTTAGTTAGCTGTTTGACCAGACTTTTTATAAGGTACAAGGATAATTGTATCTCGGGAATTAGGAACATTCGCTCCTTAATGAATCATCAATCTCGACTAATTTGCGATAGTCTTAACACCCTACATTGCAACTTTTTACTGTGAGAGCAAAGGCTATAATACTCACAATGAGAACATAGCTCTACATTTTTGTGACTAAAATATATATAGCTTATAAATAGTTAATTTAATAATAACTTTAATTAACCAATAAAGCTATTTTATGAAAACACATTTATTTAGAATTGCCATTCTTGGCGTATTAACAGCTACCACGCTTCTATTACAAAATTGCAAAAAGGACAACGTCGTTCCGCAGAAAATTGATGCGGCAGCCGATCTTGCATCATTAACCTTAAGCACCATGGCCTCAATGAATACTGTTAGTACCCTTGCAGGTATTCCAAACAGTACGGGCTTTGTTGATGGACCTGCGAAAACTGCATCTTTTAACGGACCTTCAGGTATTTATCTAGCCAAGGATGGTTCTATCTACATCGCAGATCGTGCTAATAACGCCATTCGGAAACTTACACCCGATGGGATAGTATCAACGCTTCCTTTAAAAACGCCTGCAGATTACAGTTTACAAAGTCCTACATCTGTAGGTGTGGACGACGCTGGAAATATCTATGTACTTAGCATTATCGTTGATCAGGCAGGGCAGAGTTATATTTTTAATAAACAAAACACTTTTACAGCAGGATATGAAGTTACCTACACTGCCTTGGGTGCGCTTGCCAAAGACCCGTATAGTGACTTCTTTTGGTTTTCATCAGGCAATAATATTGGAAAATTGATTGTTGCTAGCAATGGTTCTATTGGCAAGGACTATATTCCGTACAACAATGGCTTGCTTACTGAAGATGAACAAAGAAGAGGTCAAACGTTTAAAGGACTTTTTGTTGGGCGAAATAAGGTAATTTATTTTTCTATTGGTTCTCGTCTGTTTAAATATACGCCGGGTGGTGTAACAGCACAACTGTATCCAAATCTACCATTAGGTAACATCACAAGCATTGTTTTAAACGCCGATAGCCGAACAATCTATCTGGCAGCAGATGGAAAAATAAAAAAAATAGTGGATGGAAAATTGACTGTACTTGCCGGTCCGAATAGTATCGCATCTGATGGTCGTGACGGTGCGGGTTTGAAAGCTGACGTTCATGCATCTAGTTTAGCTTTGGGTGATCATGAAAATAGTTTATACTTCTCTGATAGCAAAACAAACACAATCCGTAAATTGATGCTGAACTAATATTTTATAATTATAATACTAATGGCTGCAAAGGCTATATATAACTTCAGATCATTTTTGTATTTGATGATTAAAGCCCCTTTTGGGGCTTTAATCAACTATGCATGTTCAAGTTCTTCCTTAGCTTAGCTAGAACTACCAAAGCCCTATGATTCTAATAGCTCTTTTCTGTTTAGTCTACATTCATGACCGGTACTATGCTTATCGATAGTTCCTACCTTATCCACCTTACCAAGCGAGGCAAATATTTCGTTCTAAATATTTTCATTGTTATTTGCCTTGAAGGTCGGCCAGAATCGCAGGATATCTTTCGCCCTGAAGGCTAATATTGTTTAAAGCCTCATTGACATTTGCCAGATCCTCATCGGATAAGACTAGATTGACACTACCGTTGTTCTCACCTAAACGGCTTATTTTTGTTGTTCCTGGGATTGGTACGATCCACGGCTTTTGTGCCATGAGCCACGTTAGAGCAACCTGCGCCGGTGTTGCATTTTTATCTTTAGCGATCTTCGTAATCAGGTCAACAACAGCATAGTTCGCTTCACGATTCTCTTTGCTGAAACGGGGCATAACATTTCTCCAATCTGTTTTGTCGAACTCGGTGTCCGCGTTCATTTTTCCTGTCAGAAATCCTTTTCCCAAAGGGCTGAATGGGACAAAGCCTATACTCAATTCTTCGAGCAATGGGATGATCTCTTTTTCAGGCTCGCGCCAAAACATGGAGTACTCACTCTGCAGGGCAGCCACGGGTTGTACCGCATGTGCTTTGCGTATGCTGTGTTCGCCAGCCTCACTCATTCCGAAGTATTTCACTTTACCTTCAGCGATCAGATCTTTCACGGTTCCTGCCACCTCTTCAACAGGCACATTCGGATCTACCCGGTGCTGATAGAACAAGTCGATATGGTCCGTACGTAAATATCGTAGCGAGTTTTCCGCAACTTCCCTGATTCGTTCCGGACGACTATTCAAACCATCCGTGTTCCGGCCATTTTGAAAACCGAATTTGGTAGCTAAAATCACTTTGTCTCGTACATGGTGCAAAGCTTTTCCAACTAACTGCTCATTGGCACCCTGACCATATACCTCTGCGGTATCGAAAAATGTGATACCGGAATCATATGCCTTTTGAATAACCGCAATGGCTTCACTTTCATTTGTTGCCGGACCATATCCATGGCTTAATCCCATACATCCAAAACCCAGTTCAGAAACGATCAGCCCTGATGTTCCTAATTGTCTTTTTTTCATAGTTAAATTTTTGAGATATTCACTTCGGCAAAATTGTGAATTAAGTCCAAGCTGATTTGTAGATACATTACAGATTTTACTACCATTATTACTGATAAAATTAAATGCAGGCTCCTACCCTCTTAATTTTGTTAACTTTAAGAACGGGGAGATAAGAGTATGGAAGAGATAATCAAAATTGATAGTATAATTCAATACAATACTATGCGAGGCGTAAGGACCAGCCATCCGTTGGTCACATTGATTGACTTGTCCGAAACGCAGCCGATGCCCGCCAGATCGTTTTACTTCGGTTTGTATGTAATCGGGCTTAAAGAAATAAATAATGCCCAGCTACGCTACGGTCGAAGTCATTATGATTACCAAGAAGGAAGTTTAATCTTTGTTGCACCCGGGCAGGTCGTTGGTGTAGAACCTGGTGATGAGCCCTACGATACCAAAGGTTGGGCGCTTCTATTTCATCCTGATCTGCTCAAGGGCAGTTCTATGGCTAAACACATGCATAATTATTCCTTCTTTTCCTACGACGTGAACGATGCCCTTCATCTTTCGGATAACGAAAAAAAGATTGTGATTGATATTTTATTTAAGATGAGGCATGAACTGGATCAGAATATAGACAAACACAGCAAAATGCTGATCGTATCTAATATTGAATTGCTACTCAACTACTGTATTCGGTTCTATGATCGCCAATTCATTACGCGGGAGCATGTCAATAAAGGTATCCTTGAACGGTTCGAGTACTTGGTGAATGATTATTTCTCATCTGGCAAAGCGCAGCATGAAGGATTACCGTCTGTCGCATATTGCGCCGGGACGCTGAATCTTTCAGCTAATTATTTCGGTGATTTGATCAAGAAGGAAACTGGTAGGTCAGCGCAGGAATACATTCAAGCCAAACTGATCGATGTGGCTAAAGAAAAAGTGTTTGACAAAAACAAATCCGTCTCAGAGATCGCATACGAACTAGGCTTTAAATATCCACAACACTTTATGCGTTTATTTAAACAAAAGACAGGCGTTTCGCCAAATAAGTACCGAATTATGAATTAAATAAGATAATTTTATCCCGCCGTTTACTGCATCACAATCCGAATTCAGCATCGCGCATTCCAGGGATTTACAATGGAGTTAAGGATGCGTGCGTGATGATCAATTTCCATATACTTTTTTGTTATTAGCCGTTCTGCTGATCCGGCTGCCGCGACAAATAGCCAGACCGTTCCACATGCGGACAGGATATGCGGCAATGGGAAAACAAGGATAAGACATTACGTATTGAGATCCTTACCATTCAGCATAATTTTCGTGCTAAGATCATCTGGTTCAGCGACACCGAAGGCAAACCTATGGACTATCGGAAGGACACCCGTAACCCCGATCCGAAATTACGTAGCTGAAAGATCATAGGAATGAGTATTCTCATCATCTTGTGCTATGATCACAGATCTGAACGCTTTTTACCTCGAAATAAATGACCTGCAACTGGCCATCATGCAAGCTGATGATGATCGCCACTTTGAACATTTCATCCCTGACCTAATCGATCTGGCGATAGCGAAATGGACCTATTGGGTGGATGTTTATCAGAAGGTGCTCTAGCTTCCCCACACCTAAATAAATAATGGCCCCGCAGTGCGGGGCCATTATTCGCCACGTGTTTGAAAAACACGTGGCGCATTTTCGCGAAGACTGCTATTAAAAGTGTCTAACATTAAAACCCATACATCCCACCGGATACTGATATTTGTTCACCGGTGATCCAGGCAGCATCATCGGATGCCAAAAATACTGCTGCTTTGGCAATATCTTCCGGCTGGCCTCTGCGACCGAGCGGTGTATTGGCAATAAACATTTTTTCATGATCGCTGCCCTCGGTAACGCCCGCCGTCCGCGCACCTTCCGTATCAGTGGCGCCTGGCAAAATCGAATTAATGCGCACTTTCCTGCTGCCGAGTTCTTTAGACAAGGCAATAGTAAATGCATCCAATGCCGCTTTTGTTGAAGAATACAGCGAGGCGCCTGGCAGCGGATATTTGCTTGCACCTGAACTGATGTTGATGATATTACCGCCTTTCTCGCCAAAGATCTTTAAGGCTGATTGTATTGTATGGATGGGACCTAGCACATTGACGTTGTAACTTGGTGAAAGGCTTCTAGCGATATTGGTGAATACCTCAACAATGAAGCGTTACTCTCCAAAAGTGCCCCGACCGTTCAGTACCTGGCCGGGACCTTGAACGTTTCTTCTAAATACCTGAGCAGCCTGCTTAAACAGCTGACCGGGCAGACCACCCAGCAGATCATTCACGGGAAAATGATCGACAAAGCCAAGGAGAAATTATCAACCACGTCGTTATATGTCAGTGAGATCGCCTATAGTTTAGGATTCGGACATTCGCAATCTTTTAGTAAGTTGTTCAAAAGCAAAACGAAGCGGTCTCCGCTGGAATTCCGGGCATCCTTCAATTGAGCGGTCCAAAACTCTTCAACTACCTGAACTTTTTCCCGGCACTCATCTGCGACCTTTGAGGTATGGAAGAGATCAAATTTCCCGATATCGAATCAGGTCAGGGACCTGTTGTGATGCTGAACCTGATCAGGTTCAAGGACAAGAAAGTTTATTTTGAAGAGTATATTCCGGCCTTCGGTGGAGTAGTTAAACAATTGGGCATCGAGGGCGTGAACGTAAGGTTCGTCGGCGAAGTAATGGCCAGCATCATCGCCGGTGAGAGCGAGAAATGGGACGAAGTTGTTCTGGTAGAATATCCCAGTGCAGAAGCATTCATGACCATTGCGCAAAGTGATGTCTACCAAAAGATCGCAAACCCGCTCCGCATCGCCGGTACTGCGGAATTGAAACTGATCATGACCCGACAAGTTGGGATTTAAAGCTTATAATTGCAGATGTCTCGGTTGATCCTGCGTAATTTCGCTTTGCACGTGGTACTTGCTCCCGATGAACAGGAGCAGATACTTGCCTTGCTAGAACAAAAAAGTATTAAGAAACGCACGGTGCTAATAAGCCCCGATGATGTAGAAAAACACATTTATTTTGTTGAGGAAGGATGTTTACGGATGTACCATACTGATATGGATGGGCAGGAACACAACCTCTGCTTTTATCCTGAAAATTGGTGGGCTTGCGATAACATAAGTTTTTTTAACCGGAAGCCTGCCATTTATTCTATACAGGCGCTGGAAGATTCAAAGATCAGTTATTTAACCATAACTGCCTTGAATGATTTGTTCGTCCGTGTTCCAAAATTGGAGCGTTTTTTTCGTATACTGATCCAAAACGGGTTTGATATGTTTCAGCGACGGGTGGTTTCCGATCTGTCTTTAACCGCAGAACACCGTTATCTTGAATTTCGCCGTCTCTATCCGGGTCTTGAACAACGGATCAACCAAAAACACATTGCCAGTTATTTGGGCATTACTGCCGCTTTTCTGAGCATGATGCGTAAAGAGAAGGATCTATGATCAAAGTTACGCCGACCTATCATTTAAATTTTTACCTATAAGGTCTTGTCTGAACTGCGCCGGTGTTATTGTGGTACGTTGCTTAAAAAGTTTATTAAATGATTGCGGATGCTCAAATCCCAGCCGGTAGGCGATCTCGGCAGTGGTCATATCCGTTTAGTTCAATAGCTCTTTCGCTTTTCCGATCAATGCTAAATGGATATGCTGTTGTGTGGTCTTTCCGGTAAGTGACCTGAGCATGTCCGATAGATAACGTTGGGATATGTTCAAATGTGCTGCGAGATCCTGTGGTGAGGGTAGTCCGCTGATGATCGCATCATTGAAGCATCCGGTCAGCCACTCGTCCATTCTGGTGATCAGTTCATGATGCAAGGTTTTCCTGCTCTGAAATTGCCGGTTGTAAAAGCGATTGCTATGGTTAAGCAGCAATTCCAGTTGAGAAATAAGTACGTCATCGCTGAACTGATCGATAGCATTGTTCAATTCGTTGTCGATCGACAAAAAAAGCGTATCCATCGTCAGCTTTTCTTTAGCCGAGAGAAACAAGGATTCCGCAACGGTATAATCAAAGAACCCGTAGTGATGGATATGCTATTCCAGGGGATAACGCGACAGGAGATCAGGATGGAAATACAAAGCGTAACCCTGATAATCCCCTGGATCGGCGGTCATCTGTACGACCTGCCCCGGTGCGAGGAAGGCCATCCCGCCTTCCTTGAAATCATAACTTCCCGGCCCATACTTGACACGACCATTAAAATCTCTTCTAAATGAGACCTTGTAAAAATCCAGCACGATCAAACTACCCGCATCCCGCAAGTCGACCGTTACTTCATCATAGTTGACCAAAGTGATCAGCGGATGAGCAGGCGCTTCAAGCCGCAGGCAGCGCATCAGATCAGTTATCGTCTCGAATTTTAAGGTATTCACAGGATCATTCCACCAATGGTGTATTTGTAAATATAGTTCTTTAACCTTGAACCGATGGCCGGATGACGATATCACCTACATCAATATTGTCAGGCTGCGCTACAGCGTAAGCAACAGCCCGTGCGATAGCTTCAGCGGGTATAGAGATCTTGTCCGCAGTTTCCTGACTGGCTGAACGGATCGCATCGTTCTTTATATTGCTCACAAATTCTGTTGCTACATAACCAGGTGAATTACCCGTTACCCGCCAGCGTCCCTGCGATTCCTGGCGCAACGCTTCGCCGATCGTACACACCGCATTCTTCGTTCCGGCATAAACACCCATCGTCGGCACGATGGCGATACCGGCAGTAGAGATGATATTTCACAAAGTGTCCCGATCCGTTCTTTAAAAATTCGGGCATTGCCGCAGCGATACCGTATAACGTTCCTTTAATATTCACATCGATCATTTGTTCCCAGCCGTCCACATCAGTTTCTTCCATGCGGTATAACTGAGCGATACCGGCATTATTGACAATGACATCAAGGCGGCCGAAATCATCAACTGCCAACTTGACGAGGGAATTCATGTCTTCACGCTGGGTTACGTCGGTTTCCGCGTAAGTAGCATAACCTCCATTCGTTTTGATCGTATCTGCAATGCTCTTTAAGTTCTCAGCGCGGCGCGCACCTAAAACAACTTTTGCACCCTGCGCCGCCATCAATTCCGCGGTCGCTTTGCCGATACCACTGATGGCACCGGTAATGATGATCACTTTTCCCGTTATTCCGTTTGCCATGTTGATCTATGTTTGAAAACAAAGTTGCCTGATCGTGATGATCTCTAAGTAGCCGATATGGTGTTATATGTAGCCAATTTGGTAGCGATCCTGATTTTGGTTACAACTCTCCTTGGTTTGGTTACAACAGCCTGGTGCCCGCTGACCACCTTTGTACTATAAAAAAATTAAATTGTTATGAATGATCAAACTTCAATAGAGCACAGATCGATCGCATTGGTGACCGGTGCTAACCAGGGCGTCGGAAATGAGATCGCCAAAGCTTTAGCCAGTAATGGTTATATCGTGTACATAGGCTCCAGGAAATTGGAAAATGGTGAAAAAGCGGCCGCTGAGATCGGAGAAAACGCAAAAGCGGTCCAACTGGATGTTACTAAGCAACCATCCATCGACGCTGCCATCGAACGCATAAACAACGAAAATGGCCGTTTGGACCTGCTGGTTAATAACGCAGGCATCTCACATGACGGAAAAGCACCGAAGAACCCAGAGGAACTGATGGCATCCGGGAGAGCTGTCAATGTATCCTTAGGGGAAGTACGCACTGTTTGGGAGACCAACGTATTTGGTGTGATCGCGATGACGCAGGCTGCTTTACCGTTGTTACGCAAGTCCTCAGCCGCACGCATCGTTAATGTTTCCAGTGGTCTCGGATCACTGACCTGGATCTCCGATCCGGAATGCTGGGCAAGAGAACATTTCGGCATCGTTTATGCGGCTTCTAAAACTGCGCTCAACGCGGTGACGCTCGCGTTTGCATTGGAATTGGAGAAAGAGGGCATTAAAGTGAACGCGACCAGCCCGGGCTACACCGCTACGGCTCTCAATAATTTTCAGGGTACAGACAGCCTGGAAGTAGGTTCTCGTGAACCGGTAAGGGTGGCACTGGAAACTGATGGGCCGACCGGCGGTTTTACTGGCCCTGAAGGACCATTGCCGTGGTAAATATTTAAGGTAACCACAAAAATATCCTGATATTTATGACATTATGACCGGGGGCTGAACAGTTTCCGGTCATATCCATTGAAATGCATCATGAAAGAAGAAACGCCAAAGATCGCCAAACTGGGTTCGATTACCGAGATACACCGTATGCTGGATATTCCGGGCCCGGCTCATCCGCTGATCACTTTGCTCGATACCCGGGACGACAAGATGAATCTGAGCAGGTTACCGGTAAGTTATGTGACCACTTTATACAAGATCTCTTTCATCAGTAAATTGGGTGGCAAGTTCAGGTATGGACAGGGTTATTATGACTTTGATGAAGGCAGCATGGTATTTACGGCACCTAACCAGGTCGTTGGAAGTACGGCTATCTACAAAGGCAACGAGGGTTACTCGCTCGTTTTTCACCAGGATTTTCTTCAGGGGTATCCGCTTGCGGCAAAGATCAGGCAATACGGCTTCTTTTCTTACACTTCGAACGAAGCATTGCATCTCTCTGAGCAGGAAAGAACAACTGTATCAGCGATCTTTAATATCATCCAGGAAGAATTGAACAGCCGCATCGATGATTTCAGTCACGAAGTGGTCATCGCGCAGATCGAACTGCTCTTAAGCTATGCCAAACGCTTCTATAAGCGTCAGTTTCTCACCCGTCATGTCGCGGGAAACGCACTCCTTGCCCAGCTTGAAAATTTACTGAACACTTATTTTAACGAAAAGCGAACGGTCATTCATGGCATCCCTACTGTTCAATACCTGGCTGAGCAATTAAATTACACGCCGAATTATTTAAGTGATATGCTGCGTTCGCTTACCGGGCTGAATGCTCAACAGCATATCCATGAAAAACTTATCGAGCGATCTAAGGGTTTGCTGACCACCACGCCCATGACGATCAGCGAAGTTGCATATCAATTGGGGTTCGAACATTCACAATCTTTCAGCAGGCTTTTTAAGTTGAAAACAAAGCTTTCTCCCGTACAATTCAGAGCGGCGTTCAATTGACCGGACATGTGGATCTTTCTCTTAAGTATATAGATAATATTCGGCACAATATGGAAATATTGAAATGGCATTTTATTGCAACAAACGAATTCTTTTGGTGCTTTTAAGCCGCTTTTATCCGTTGCCTTGAGTTGAAATGCGCAAAACCTGTGTTCGGTATAGTTTACCAATAGGAATTACCTTGGTTCCTATGTGAATTTCGTCTTGGGTATATGAATCAATTTTATCCAGCGATGCAAGGTAGGACCGATGTGCTCTAATGAACGATAGCGCAGGAAGCATAGCCTCAAGTGAGCTAATGGCATACTTAGTAATGATCGGCCCTTTCCTGGTGAATATTTTAACGTAATCTTTCAAGCTCTCAATGTATAGGATATCTTCAAGCATTACCTTTACCATTTTTCGGTCGGCACGAAAGTAAAGGAAGGCAGGATCTGTAGCATCCTGGGCGTTAACCGGCGGTTGGGTTTCGTTGTTAAGGCCTGCCATCGGTAGGTTTCAAAACGGTGGCGTTTTGCCGGTGGCCTCGGGATCATCACCTGCAAAAGCGGGAGATAGTTTGCCTGTCCATCCAGATCAGGTTGAGACACATCGTTTATTAGTGGATATCGCCGATCGTTTTGAAGCATTAGCAAAAGCCTATTGATTTCTTTATGCGTACTTCGTTCGGGAGTACGATAAGCTTAACAGAATTAACAACGATGTGCGAGGTTGATTGATATTTTGATAGATTTGGAGTAGTATGTAATGTGCAACTCATGTGCGCAATAATTTTAGGGCATTCGTCCCGGACAGCGAGTGTTTGGGGCGTTTCTTATTTAGAAGAATTAGATTGTTCGAGTATACCGAATAGCTAATATATTTTTTAAAATTAACGTGACTATAACATCCATTCCCGATATTTGGGCTCCTTATTAAGTGTAAAGCACTTAGTCGTAATAAGATCAGACTGGTAGATCCCCGGCAGCGAGTGTTGGGGATTTTGTTTTTTACAGTTTATTGTTACCGGCTGCTATATTAGGAGCTTTCGCATTTCTAATGTTAAAATTACATATATTGGTACATTACAGGGATAAGCGTTTTTGCGCTGATTTCATGTTGTAAATATTGGTTAAAGTCCCCGGCAGCGAGTGTATGGGGACTTTGTTATTGTTGTCAATTTCACTATCTTAGATGATCATAGACTTGATTGCAAACGCAATATGTTTAACTGTTAATTTTGTCCAAGTCCCCGGCAGCGAGTGTATGGGGACTTTGTTATTCAATAAAATGCCATTCAGTTCAAAGGGATCTTTCATCAAATTATCTTGGCCTAATCAAGTATCATACCTGGAAGTTGTTTGGTGCTGGTAGTCGTGCATCATTTCGAACACTTCAATTGTGCCGAATGATGTTTCCAAGGCACTCTTTATAGGTCATGCAGGATGATCCCCGCAATAGATGGCGCCACTCTATTGCGCCAAGAACAAAAGATAAGGTTGAAGGAAATGTAAAACGCCGGGAAAGACGTATGTCGACTACTTAACGTAAGGTTAAGGCTAAACAGCTACATACTATTGATCTCCATGGCCGGGTGGCTGCCAATTTAAGGGAAAATTTACTGTCAAATCAAGTTGATCGCATAAGAAAAGAATAAAAAGGCGGCAATCGCCGCTTTTTATCAGCCTTTGTCCTCACGGTCATGTCCTTCCAATTTGACCAGCTTGTTGTAAATGCCTAACAGCAGGAATGGCGCAGCCCATTGGCCTACAAATAAGGCAGTATGTTTCTTTCTCATGACCTTTAAGGTGAGCGATGCGGCCATTGACCCTAAAGATGCCCATAAGAAAAGATCCGACGGCAGCTTTGCGGTCTGTTCTTCAATAGCGGTGGCCACTTTGCCTTCGCTTTTTTTGTATTCGTTGTTAGCCATAATGATGTTTTTGTTTACAGATGGAACAATGCGGCACGACTAATGTTAGCTTTAATGAAAAATATTTTCTAATAAAGAAAAACATGAAAAAGCCTATCAATAAAGAGGACCATATAATTGTCGATTATACTTACGCTGCGATCGTTCCTTTGCTTCCGGAATTGATAGGGTTTGAGAATAGTCAGGCTGCAAAATACACCTGCCGGATTCTCGGAGCGGGTGCCTTAGCTTACACCTTGTTCACCAAAGCCAAGCGTACGCCTTTTAGTTTGATTCCTTTCAAAGCTCACTTGTTCATCGACGTAACTGTCAGTTTACTTGCAATCGCTACCCCTTGGTTATCCAGGTTCGCCCGGAACACTGACGCGCGCAACACATTGTTCGGTGTCGGTCTTTCCGGATTAACAGCAGGCCTGCTGACAGATGCTGACAAAAAACCGGCAACAGAAGACTTGCCTTTATTTATCTGAACCGGCGTTATGAGCATCACAGAGATCCTTGATGATATCACAAAGGAGTCGCAATTGTTGAACGATCCCGGTAAACCCTTCAAATTATGGATGCCAAAACGTGTCGTGTTTACTGCTGACGCCTTTCATGAAACTTATGGACAAAAGATCTATGAGCGGGTAACGCGCTTAGGCTTGCACGTTGAGGTCGCAAGAAATAACCGGATAACAGGTCTGCGTGGTAATGATGAACGGGAAACTTATCGCATTGCTAAAAATACTTTGGCAGTCGTGAACGCACCGCCGAGTGCTTTCAACCTGCGCCCGATACCGCCATCTGCCGATTGGCAATTTCATCTGGCAGAAGGATGCCCTGCGCATTGTCAATATTGTTATTTGGCAGGCAGCTTATCAGGTCCTCCCGCGATCAGGGTGTTCGCTAACCTCCCGCAGATCCTGGAAAACACTAAGAAGGTCCAGCGCCTCAACCAGGTGGTTTCCTATGAAGCCAGTTGCTATACTGACCCCTTGAGTTTGGAACACCTGACCGGTGGCTTGGAAAAAACCATTTCGTTTTTTGCCGGTCAGCCGACCACGCACCTGCGATTTGTGACGAAGTTTGACAATGTAGATCCTTTGCTTGGCCTTGACCATCAAAACCGCACAAGATTCCGATGCAGCCTTAATGCGGACATTGTTGCAAAGCGGCTTGAAGGTGGCACACCGGGCATCAGCGCACGATTGGCAGGCCTTCGAAAAATGGCATTACCCAAGTCACAAAGCGGCGGGGCATATCCTGTAGGTGTGGTTTTGGCTCCAATCATTCCGGTGCCTGACTGGGAGATGCATTACTCGAAACTCCTTTCTGATCTACAGTCAGCACTCGATTTCGAGACGGACCTGACCTTCGAACTGATCACGCATCGTTTCACACCAGGCTCCCGTGATGTCCTGATGGAGTGGTACCCAAATACAAGCCTGGATTTCAACGAAACGAACCGGGCCGTGAAACGCAACAAGTTTGGTGGGCAGAAGTATGTTTTCGTGAAAGAACTGATGGCTGAGTTAAAAACATTTTTTGAAATGGAGATCGCGCTGCGATTTCCAAAAGCTAAGATTCTGTATTGGACTTAAGCTAAAACAATCATACATATACGTAACAACAAAACTTATGGCAAACGAAAATGTAAGCGTCGAAAAAAGCTTCTCCGTGGGAGTGATTGAATTGTATAAAGCCTGGACGGAACCAGAGGCTTTAAAAGACTGGTGGAAGCCTTTGGGAAGAACGTTGGTTGCTGTAGATGCAGATCTTAAGAAAGGCGGCATGATCAAATATACCTTTGATTCGGTTGAAAGTAAGGATGAACAGCTGGTGATCGAAGGGGAGTACGAAACAGTATTACCCAAAGAAAAATTGGTTTATACCTGGAACTGGGTGTTGCATGGCCAACCGGTGGAAAATGGCGCTTATAAACTGACCGTCGGATTTTCTGAGGAAGGTGAGGGTTCTAAGCTAACCATTATCCAACAGGCCGAGCAGGAAACTGAGGGCGTAAATCCACATCAGGAAGGGTGGGAAAAAGCCCTGCAGGATCTTGATGAATATCTGTCCTGATCAAAAACGGCGATCTGCGTGTCGCCGTTTTGAAGATGCCTAGAGACTTTCAAATTAATCGTTAAGTACTTAGCCAAGCTGAGTAAGCAGCATTTGGCCTCGTTCAGTATGTTCCGTGATGTTGCACTGGATAAGCTCACTGTTTATCGACATATGACGTAAAAAAGATAAAACGGAATAAGACCCTGATAAGAACACAAAAGGTACTTACAGTTTTTTAAACACAGAATATACCGGTCTTGCCAATGTAGGCAATCACTATTTTCCCAGGCCGCTATCTTTAAGGATTGGTGAAGGAAACGATGTGACGGCCTGGTCGTATTTGCCAATAGTGCCCGCTGTAATAGCTACGAAAACCTACGACAATTCTTTTTCGTGTTAGTTTCAATTTAAGGCCAGACGAGCCAGCAATTTAGGGTAGCAAAGCCGCAGCTGCTCTACGCTTCTATTTTACTTCTGCATGTGTAACCGCCATAACTGCACGGAGGGCCTTTACTACCATTATTTATTCTTTATGACCAATGTTAACATGCTGGTTTGTCAAACAATTATAATTCATAATAGTCCATAACAGTTGAATCTTTACCTCCACCTATATTGCCTTATAATTGACAAGTAAACCACGATAACCGGTTGCATCACCTTTCCGGCAGGTTAGAAAAATTAAATGATATCTTGATCATGTGCAGCAGGACAGGCTTGAGGGTCACTCAAGCAGCAGAGCGTAACAGAGGTACCGCCCAAAAAAACGGCGCAGTTGCTTTGCAGTGGGACGCCATTTGCGATATTTTGCGTATTTGCCCCCCTGCGGGATCTACGTGCGTAGAGGCCAGCGCTGGTTGCTCAATGAAATGGAAAAGGACTTTACGCCGGCACAGCAATTATTTTGGGTTCAGCTGCCCGCCGGCAGGACCGAACTAGCAGTTCCCGAACAGCAACGTCCCTGCATAAATGCCCTTTTCGAGCTGATAAGCAGATTACCGGATCCTGCAGACTGGCAGCTTGCAGCGAGTTGTCTGCATACCGTATTCTTGCAGTTTTGCCGGCTCACCCGGGAGGTAGACCGGCTACCCTTGCCAGACTCGCGGCGTATCGCCCGCTTCTATCATCTGTTGCGCAAGCATATCCGTGAAGAAAAATCGCCCAATTTTTATGCTGAAAGTATGGGTATTTCGATCAGTGCACTCAACCGTCATTGTAAAGAAGAAACCGGTAAAGTAGCCGAAAAATTAATTGCCGAATACCTGCTTACTGAAAGCGAGCGGCTGCTGCTCACCGGAAACGGGCAATTGAAGGAGATCGCCTGGGTGCTGGGTTTTAACGGCCCGGCACATTTCTCCGTATTTTTCAAATGAGGGAAGGGGGTCAATCTCAAAGCCTGGCGCGAAATGATCAGGAAATCTGCCTGATAAGCTGTTCATTAGCCCCAAATAGTCTGAGCACACCTCAATTTTTGGGCATTTAACCTTATGCGTGACCTGCAATTCAATTGATCTTTCGCCGTTTGTTCCTGATTTGTCAGCCGGCGAAATTGATAAAACGGTCATTCCCCTATAACCGATATTTTTGTTGCCCAGCGGTAAAATCAGCCGAACAGGTCAGTGCTGAGGTACCGGTCACCCCTGTCGCAACAAATAAACACGATCAGACCTTCTTTCAGTTCTGCTGCAAGACGCAGTGCTGCTGCAAGTGCGCCGCCGCTGCTCATGCCCACGAATATCCCTTCCTGTCTGGCCAAGTCTCTGGAGGCCTGAATGGCTTCGGCTTCAGAGATATCCATGATACGGTCAACGCGATCGGGTTCGAATATCCTGGGGAGGTATGCTTCCGGCCAGCGGCGGATGCCGGGTATAGAGGCGCCATCGGTTGGCTGGCAGCCCACGATCTGTATGGCTGGGTTTTGCCCTTTCAAAAAGCGCGAGCACCCCATGATTGTGCCGGTGGTACCCATGGCACTGACGAAATGCGTGAGCTTTCCTTCCGTGTCCTGCCAGATCTCCGGACCGGTGGTCTTGACGTGTGCCAGGTAATTGTCCGGATTGGCGAATTGGTTCATCAGGAAGTATTTGCCGGTGGCAGCTTTCGTTTCTGCATGATCGCGGCAAGCCTCTATCCCGTCGAGTAAGGTAACTTTCGCGCCGAAGGCTTCCATGGTCAGTGTGCGCTCACGGGTGGAGTTGGCGGGCAATACGAGTTCGATTTCCAGGTTGAACAAGCGCGCGATCATGGCCAGGGCGATACCGGTATTACCACTGGTCGCTTCAATCAGTTTCATACCAGGTTTGATATCACCGCGTTCCAGGGCGCTGCGGATCATGTTCAGCGAAGCCCTGTCCTTGACACTTCCTCCGGGATTATTTCCTTCCAGCTTGGCAAATATGCGAACACCCGGATAGGGATTGAGCTTTTGTATTTCTGTTAGCGGCGTATTGCCGATCAGGTCAATCAGGTTTGCCATATCTTGCTTTTTTTTCTGTCATATATTTTCATTGACCGGGGCCTCCGGGCGGTGATATATTTTTGAATAGGGTGGGATACTGCTGGTCAGCCATACGTTACCGCCGACGATGCTATGATGACCAATGACGGTGTCTCCGCCCAGGATCGTTGCGCCCGCGTAGATGACGACATGGTCTTCTACCGTGGGATGACGTTTACTGCCGGCCATGGATTTGGCAACACTCATCGCACCAAGTGTCACGCCTTGGTAGAGTTTGACATGCTGACCGATAACGGAGCTTTCGCCGATCACGATGCCTGTGCCGTGATCGATATGGAAAAATGAACCGATCATCGCGGATGGATGGATATCAATGCCCGTCTTTGAGTGCGCATATTCGGTCAGGATCCGGGGTAATAAGGGGATATCATCCAGCCAAAGTTGGTGGGCGATGCGGTATAGCGCGATGGCATAGAATCCGGGATACGTACGGATCACTTCAAATTCGCTTTGCGCTGCAGGATCGCCTTCAAAGATCGCTGTGATGTCTGTGTTCAATACAGCGTATAATTCAGGAAGCTGGTCAAAAAACTTCCCAGCCAGGGCAGTGATATTGCAATGGTTGCAGGCCTTTGTTGCCTGCATGATCGAAAAGAGTTCAGTCTGTAAGTCGGAAACTTTTTGCTTTAACCCGTCAAGCGTAGGATAGACTTGCCCTGTCCGCTCGGGATAAAGCAGGTGGATCACTGCCAGGGCCCAGCCGGCGAGCTCATCATTCGAGGGGACGGATTCCAGTCCGGCCTGCTTGATAAATAAGTGCTGGTAAAAATCTTCTTCCATAGCCAATGCAAATTTACCGTAAAAAATCGATTATGTGGGTAGGACCACTGCTTTCCATACCAGGTCCAACGGCTGATAAGAAAAGATGCCAGCGATGCGGGCGTTTCAGTCCTGAATTTTGAAAAGGCCAAAATGCAGGCAGCCAAATGCTGCATTTTTTATTGCCCGGCATAGCTTAAACCGAATAAACTCCTGAAAGAGGGCTGGGGCTTTCTTATCGGGTCCTTATCCGGCATATTTAGTTATGCAATAGTTTAACGTTCAGAGATTTATGTTAAAAAAAAAGTTGCAGCTGCCGGTAAGTGCTCCATTGGCCCTGACAGCACAGGTATACGGACAGCTACGCGGGCTTGTGCCGGCTCCTCGTCGCGCCGGAGACCCGGGGACCTCAGGCCCGGTACCCATCAATTACGATCCCACCCCGATACCGATGAAAAAAATTAAAAAATTTTGCAGCCTGTTACCCTTGCTGACCTTGCTCAATCTTTCCCTATTTGCCCAGCAAAGGACAGAGGTGAGCGGTCAGGTTTTTGACAGGGAAAAAGGCATTCCCCTGCCTCAGGCGACCATAACCGTGAGCCGTCTGCATGACACCCTGCGTTTATCGGGTGCATCCGCCAATGCCTCAGGAGCGTTTCTGCTCAAAAAAGTACCGCAAAACGATAGCCTGCTGGTAGAGATCCGCTATACGGGTTACGAGTCCTTCTTCGGCGTACTTTACATCGGTAGCGCCAACTTTCACATGCAGCCCGTCTAACTGCATACGATCCCTAAAGCCTTGCAGGAGGTACGGATCGCCGCCCGCCGCCCCTTGGTGGTGATCCGCGGGGATACCACGGTCTTCAATGCCCGCTCCGTCAAGACAGCGCCGAACGCCATGGCGGAAGACCTGGTCAAAAGGGTCCGAGGCCTGACCGTGGACGCAAATGGGAAACTCTTGTATAACGGACGACCGGTCAGCAAGATCCTGGTGGACGGTAAACCCTTTTTCGGTACCGATGGCGTCATGGCCCTGAAAAATATCCCTGCAGCCCTGATCGATAAGGTTCAGCTGCACGATATGCTTACCGCCGGGGAAAAAGAGCTCAATGAAGGCGCAAGTCCCAACCGGGAGAAGACGCTGAACCTCAAATTGCGACCCGGCGTCAAGTTCTGGGCAGCCGCGAATGCAGCGGGCGGGACCGACAAGCGTTATGACGCAGGGGCGAGCGGTACCTATTCCCGCGGTACCCAGCGGATCAGCCTGACCGGCGGCATCAATAATATCAACAAGCTGAATGCAGGTGGGCAACCCGATATCCTTGCGCTGAGCAGTGGCGGCGGTATCACCCGGGCCGCCGGTGCCGCCGCCGATATGCAGCTGAACATTAAGGACATCGTCAGTTACCAGTTCCAGGCGCCCCATACCGATCAGGAATCTGCCACTGAGCGGCCGCAGACCGTCCTGGGAAATGGTGCCCTCGTATCCGGCACCAACGGGAATAACCGCAGCAATTCCGCTGAATACCACCTGTTCCTGCAACGCCGTAATTCAGACAGCGCCTTGGTCAGGCGTATCGAATTCGTTGCCGGGGTCCGCCGGCTGGATAATGTCAGCCGAAGCGAAAGCAATACGCAGCAGGACAGCAGGCAGGTCAATACTGGCAGTTCAGCATATTTGAGCAAAGGCCATCAGCATGATTTATCTGCCATTATCGATCTTGGCCGCCGGCACAAAGGAAGCAGCTGGAACTTTCAGCTGAACGTGCGAAACAGCCATTCCTAACAGCAGGACCGCAATACCGCCAGAAATACATTCTACGGCCCGGCTTCTCAGGATTCTACGGGCATATTACGGCAGGCGATCAGCAGCTTGACCGGCAACTGGTCCATTCGTCCGGTCATTCATTACGGCGCCCGGCTAAGCTGCATCTCCGTGCAGGTGTTTCAGCGGGTATGAGCTGGGAAGAGCAGCGGACGAAAAGAACCACCTACAAACTGGACGACGCAGGTCAGCAGGCCGGTCAGGATACGCTTTACAGCAATGACCTGCACACGCTTCAGCGGGGGATTCACTCAAATCTCTACCTGCGATTTGATACGGCAGCCTTGCACACCACGCTCAGCGCACAAGTGAACAACAGCCATTACCGGCAGGAAGACCGCCTGCGCAGGGTCCATACCGGCCAGGACCTCACCACCATCAATCCGCATCTGATGATCGATTGGAAACATTGGTACCTTGGACTGGACTCTGAGACCGATGGCCCATCGCCGGACCAGCTGCAGCCCCTGCTGGACAATACCAATACCCTCGTGCAGCGCCGCGGAAAACCAAACCTGAAACCCAAAACGCGTTGGAACAGCGAACTCCTTATGATCACACAGGCAGTCAATGGCATGCTCAGCTATCCTCCAATTTTTCTGCCGTCAGACGCAAACTGGTCAGCGACCTGCAGTTTGATACATTGGGCAGGCAACTGCTAAGCTACCGTAATGCGAACGGCGCCTGGCAGGCCGGTCTGGATGCCGGTATCGGCACAAACTTAAAGCAGCTTCCTTTTTTTGTCTTTGGGCATATCAAAAGTTTCATAAACGAAATCCTCCAGATAGGCATTAATGGAGTCCACATCATATAGAATGATTCTCTTCTCCGGATGGCTGAAGCGGATCACCCCTTCGTCCCTCATTTTTTGCAAAGTAGCCTTACTTTTGATCCGCAGCATACGCATGGCTTCAGGGCCCGAAATCCATTTCTCGGTGGTTTCGGGCCTATGATGCCTTAATCGCTTTAATACTTCTTCCAGTAATTTGAAGAACGCTTCACTTTCAAGACATACTATTTCAATTTTATCCAACATCACTATTATTCTCCATTTTTAGATAAATGCGGCTTGGTTCATTTCGTTTATAGGAAGGCTCGTACAAGATGTATCCGAGATCATGAAGATCCCGGATACACCGGTGGTACGTCGTATTGGCCAGAATTTTGGCCACTGGCATGATCTCGTGCGCATAAGCACAGAGTGGTACCGGAAAACCTCTCGTTTGCCAGCATTCCACAATGGTCGCAAACAAGCCAATATGGGTAATCGAAATTCGCGGGTCGTTTTTCACTGCCCCGAAAAATATCGATAATGGCTTGCAGGGTTCCATGATTAAACGCGCACCCCCTGCCTGCGGCGTTGTCCTTGCTCCTGTTTTCGTTCAGCCTCATTTTGTTTGGCTACCGCTGCCTGATTTTGAGACGGGGTATTGGTCTGCGCCTGTTCTGCTGCCTTGGCAATGGCCACTTTTTGGATTTCCTGAGGCGTCATTTCTACTTTGTGATATTGGCCAATGGCCTGTTTTTCAACTTTACGCACAATCAGGCTTTGACCAGCCTCGTCATAAAAATCCAGGCGCATCATCCGCGGATTGGCCACTACCTGTGCCTGGGTTTCTTGTCCGTCACGCACTAAGGTGATCCCGACACGGTTTCCTTTTTCCAGCGGACGCATGATGCGGGATCGTTCATATTTTTCCAGAATATCTTTGATCGGATATTTCTGTAATTCCTTTTCATGATCCCAGAATACCACCTTGGGATTAAAATTGCCATACTTATCAGCTTCCTTAAAGTTCAGCCCGCGCCAGGCAAGATAAGTCTCGCCGGTTGGTTTCATTTTTTTCACCCCGTTTTCTTCCTTCGGCTCCATTTTCGGCTGCTCCCGGAAAACCGCTCTGCCGTCCATCATATTATAACGTTCCTGCAGGGTATAATTAAATTTCTGTCCAATAAAGAACGATTGGGTAAGATCCTCCATGCCCTCTTTTTTCAGCGTGGAATCAAAACGGTTGAAGAAAGTAAGATCCTTTGCGGTATCATCGCCTTTTGAAAAATGGAGCACCGAATCCAATACATCTTTTCCAAACTGACGGGTATGGTTCAACGTAAACTCTGCTAAATTCTGATCCATCTTGGTATGCAACTCTTTTGCAATCTCTTCGCCGAAGCCTAGATTTTTGAGCGTGTCGGCGTTGTACTGATAGCTTTCCTGATTCATCGTTTATTAATTTTAAAAGATTAAATAATTTGATTGTTAGTAAGTCGAAATTTTGAGCTGGCTATAATTTTGCCCCTAAGCGCCGTTTGCTGTTTCGAAAATTATTAGGGATTATTTTTGAACTCCAGGTTATCACGCAGTAAAAGCGTATGCCCGTCTTTCAGCTTTCCTCTCACTCTCTTAACCTTTTTGGAAAAAAGGCCTTTGGCCGTATTGATCCCCGCAGTTGCCAGTTGTGCCGACATGGATGGATCCATGTTCATCATATCCATTGTTTGCACACCGTTTACCATACCGTCCCTCAGCGCATCACCGGTTATAGCTTCAGGTACACAGATCCCTTCCATACCGTCGGTGCGGTCGTACACGGTCAGGTCGACCGGGATGGTGTTTAGTCCCACATGGATCAGTTTAATATTGATCTTTACCCGCTGGTTATACAGGTCGCCGCTGCCATAGATCAATTGCCCTTTTTGAAAGAGCTGCCCGTTCAGGCGGACACTGTCCAGTAAACGCATCCGGATCACAGTCCCCTGTACGATCTTTTGATTGCCGTCGACAACAGCGGGTATGGCCTCGAATTTTGTTGCCGCCTGCGGTGAAGCCCTGTGATTATTCTTTTCCAGCACGCGTTCAGGATGCTGGATGTCCAGCAGTTTTTCCAGCAACCCGTTCATTTGCTTCAGTTCGGGATCTTCCGCAGGCTGGGGGATGGTAAGCGGTTGTTCGCTATAACCTTTTCTTTGATCATAGGCTGAACGATTAAGTGAGCTATTATCCTTCCCTGGTACTTCGGGTTTATTAATGGCTGCCTGTAATTCCGCCAGCTTTTTTTGAAGCATAATTTCTTTGGCCGCCGCGCTATTGTTTTCATCTTGCCCATCATCGCCAAATATGCCGGGCTGGCGAGGGGGAAAAATAGCACCCGGTGTAAGGGACGCCGAATCCGCAGGTCGGTTGGCATAAGGATCAAGCTGCTCCGCCTGTTTACGTTTGGCCGAGTCAGCGGCGGCGCGTTCGTAAAAACCCATTTTATCGATGCCATGTTCGTCTTTCAGTTTGGCATCCGGCAGATGGGTGTTAAATCCTTGTGACCGTGTTGGGCCAGGATCGGCATAGGCCTGTCCACCACCGAAGGTTCTAAATAATAAGGTGCTGAAGGCAAATACAATTAAAGGCAAAACCAGCAAGGCTTTCCGTTTACGTTTTTGTTGAAGGGTGAGTGTTTCCATATTTTTTTATTGATGACTGATAATGACTGCGTTTCTTTGTTAGCGGTTGATGACTTTGAGGTCCGTATTTTCTATCGTCGCCCAGCGTTGGATCAAAAAGCCATGCGGGTTATTATCGCTACGGCCGATATTCCTTAATTCGCCGGTGGTCACCAGGCTACGGATGACTGTACTACTCGTGCGGATAATACTTTGCGTCGCGAAACATTTAAAGCTGTAGGGATAATTGCGCAGGTCAACGTTAATGCTGTCCACGTGCAATTGCTGGCTGACGTTGCCGGAGATGATATTAGCATAGTAGCCGCTCTCACTCAGGTTATCGTATTCGCGCTTGGCCGTTTCATCTGCCAGGTAGAGCGCTTTCCCCAGGTTGGCTTTGTTGGCCTTGTCATCCGGGGAAAGCGTAAAGAAGAGCTCATGAAAGGTTTTGATATGGTCCCGGGCCTCGACGGCGACGTTATCTTTCCGGTCGGCGGCTACCGCATCCAATACTTTACCGTTGAACAGGATGTACACCCTGCTTTGGATGGTGGCGATCAGCCGGTTACTTTGGTACACCGTAAAGCCAATAGCCAGAAAGGCACAGGCGATAATAGTGATGGTGAAAGCACGGACATGCTGGAAAGCCGTTTCGATATTCCTGAATTTTTTAAACATGGTTATTGGGATTTGCTGGACGAGCCTTTTAGCTTTTCCGTGTTGTAGGTATTGGACTGGGTTTGTTTGCTGTTGCTGTTCTGCGTGTTGACCTGCGAGTTGGAGGTGAACATATTTTGCATCAACGAGCCGCTGAGATAGGAAACCGCCATCGAGGCCAAAGCGGAAGTTTTATTGAACAGCGCATGGCCGCCGACGTTCATGATATAGTTGGCAATACTGGGCACGGTGAAGTAGCCGAGAATGCCAATGACCAGAAAGATCAAGTAAGCCGTATTGGTGTTGCCGAATTCGTTCCCTTGTAATTGCCCGCTTTGCGCCAGCGTGATCATATTCACCTGGATCTTGGCGATAATGGCACCGAAGATGTTGGCGATGGGCAGCCACATAAATACATTGACATAGCGCGCCAGCCATTGCTTCAGGGTATGCTGGAAACCGTCAAATATACTCAGCCCGAAACAAAGCGGCCCGAGAATAGCGAGCACGATCAGCTTAAAGGTGCGGATCGTATCCAGGCACAGCGCTGCTGCCTGAAACAGGACATTGAGCACTTCCGCGATCCATTTACGGGCCATGTTCTTGATGCTCCAGCCGGAAAAGGCATCATAAATGGGATTGGCGGTTGAACCGTCGGGATTGGCATTATCGGGATGGCTATACTGGTACCATTTGTCCGGGTCGGCATTTTGCTGTCCGGCGGGCAGATCGGTATCTTCATCCGGCCGGGAGGTCAGGTAGGCGATGGCGGCATTGGAGCGTGAAACCATATGCTCGGTTGCCGTCACCACCGGTTGCAGCACGCCATTCATCAGCGCAAGGACGGCGGGAAATGCCGCGATACAAATGCCCATGCCAAAGGGCCGCAGCAAAGGATAAATATCAACCGGTTCTGCGGCGGCGATATGTTTCCAGATACGGGCCGCGATATACCATAAGGCGGCAAAGCCTGCAATGGCTCGGGCAACACCGATCATCCCCTGGCAAAGGGGCAGCATCTGCTGATACAGTTGCGCAAGTACGCCCTGCAAACTATGCAGGTCATCGGCAACACCTTCGGCATGCGCGAATTGTGGCAACAGGCCTGCGCAAAGCGTCAGGAGGGTAATTATGACTAATCTTTTTTTCATGTTCATGGATTGATGCCGTAAAGGCTGTTAACCGTTTGTTTATCCCTGGCGGCTTTTTCACGCAAGAGGATCATTTTACCGGCCTGATCGTTGAACTTACGCAGGTAACTCAGCTGGCTGCGGCTGTCCAGGTAGATCCGGTCGATGGCGGCGAGCCTTTCGGCATCGCTCATCCGCAGCTGGCTGTCGCCCATGGCCATGCTGAGTTTGTCCAGGTTTTTCAGGCTGGCGTTGGCAAGCTGGTCGTAAACCGCAGTCAAATACCGCAGTTCTTCAGCCGAAAACCTGCCGGAACTGCTAAAGCGCTTTGCGGCCTTTTTATATTCGCTGAACAGGTTCGTCTGGTCACTGATGATATCCGCCACCCTTGGATATTTGCGGACTGCAGGACTAACCAGTAACAGACCGTCCAGATAGGCCTGGTGCAGGGAAAAATTACCCTGCGATACGTTTTTTACCGCCCCGTAGCCTTGGCGAAGTACATCATAACCGGAGTACATCTGCGAGAGGATGCTTTTCAGTCCCGCCAGTTTCTGGTAATCCAGGATCAACTGTTCGATGCAATCCGTAACGGATTGCGCCCGCGTGCTCAGCGGTGACAGCCCGGCAAAAAGCACTGCCAGCACCAAAATCTTCAGTCGCTTTTTCATGGTTTGGGGATGCCGTAAAGTTTCTGGATCTGTTCATTTTCCGCTTTGGCACGCATTCGGTTCAGGGAAAGTGCCCTTGTTTTGGCGGTGAAGGAAGCCGCGAAAGTCACTTTATCCTTCATGCCTGCGTAGAGTTTATCCAAACGGTCCAGGCGTTGCTGGTCGGTAAGCTGTAATTTGCCAGGGGTCAGCAGGTCGTTGAGTTCCGCCATATCCTGCGCCCAGAGTTTGCTCAGATTGGCCGATACTTTTTCCAGATAGGTTAGTTCATTGCTTTTCAGCAAGCCCTGTTTTTTCTGCCAGCTGATCTCCATGTTCAGGCGCTGCGTCAGTTCCTGATAGAGTTTAGTGATCGCTTCGCCTTTGGGATTTTGCTGCACTACCGGGCTGACCTGCTCCAGAGAACTGAAATAATCGCTATGGAGGGCGAAGGTGCCTCCTTTGAGTTCCTGCGCGAGGTCGAGGCCATTGTGCATGATGTTGTAACCGCCCTTCAGCGCGTCGAGGTAGGCATAAATGCCGCTAACCTGGGCAGCCATCAGTTTTTTCTTTTTGCCCTGCTGGCCGAAGAGATCCCAAAAAGAAAAAGATTGCGCCGTGCTTTTTCCTGTGATCAGGCAGGCTGGTAACAGGATAGTTAAGATCAATAATTTCATTTTCATATCGTTTTGTTTTTGGTTGTTACTCATGAAGGCCATAGAGACGCTGCACAGCCGAACGGTCGCCGTCGTCCCTGGTGCGTAAAAGGCTGAGCAGAGTGTTCTGTCGGTTGAACTGCCGCAGATGGTCCAAGTTGATGTGGATGGCCTTAGCCGCATGATCGATCCGCAGCCAGCGGTCCGCGTCATCCATTTGCGTACTAATCGAGGTCACCGCCGTGGTCACGGCTTCCAGGTTCCGCAGGCTTTCCTGCAAAATGCCTTCGTAGATCGTACCTATATAGCGCCTTTCGGCGGCAGAGAAATGCGGATCCCGGTTAAATAAAGCGCCGGCCTGCCGGTATTCTGTCAGCAATTGCTTTTGCCGGTTCACCACCTCTTTGACCATCTGGTAATCGGCCAGCAGTTTTTTGACCTTCGCCAGTTCCTGGTAATAATTCGCGTACAGGTTCCGCTCCTTATCCAGCCAGCCGGAGATATCATTCAAGCTGTTCAGGTGAAGGTTGTTCTCGATCTGCTGTTCGGCATTCTGCAGGAGGATGGTTTTGTTCTGCAGGCGCTGCACGCCCAGGTCGATGGCCACGATCACCTTTTTAATCAAGCCAGTAAAGGCTGCGGCGGCCGGGATTTGAGCACTGCTCCTGCCGGCATGAAATAAACCTGCAATACTCAGTGCAAGGATCAATCTTGTCTTTTTCATGATGCCTTTAATGCTTCGTGGTAGATTTCTACGCTTACAGGGCCTTCGTCAGGATAATTCTCCAGCACGATAAGCCTACGTTCAGGGTCAAAGTATATATTCAGCAT
>JAESTD010000094.1 GCA_016763755.1 Mucilaginibacter sp. | reverse complement strand
GCAATATTTTGTTGAGAGCTGTGCATATCCTGATTATTAAGCCTGACGACACTGACAGGCAACTCAAAACTCGGAATGCAGTCGCCCGTACCGAACCACAGCGGGTTGTTTCATACCATAACAAAGTTGTATTTAACCACAATAATTTTTACCTCATTTGGGAATATTTTGCTTACTTGCAGCATTCATTAGGTATTATACCTATATGTGATAAGGTTTAGGTAATACCTCTGACAGCGAGTGTTCAGGGGTATTCTTTGTTTAAAGCGATACTTTGCTAACTTTACGATACCAATACATCGATCAATGTCAGAAACACTACATATAGGAAGAAAGATAAGCCGCATCCGTGAACTGCGCGGTATGAAACAAGAAACGCTTGCAACAGAACTTGGTATCAGCCAGCAGGCTGTTTCTAAGATCGAGCAAAGCGCTGAGGTGGAAGATTCAGCATTGGAGAAAATAGCACATGCCTTAGGAGTAACTACTGAGGGTATAAAGAAATTTAATGACGAAGCTATTTTCAATATTATCGGCATAATTATCATGACAATTCGAGTTCGGTGCAATATCAATGCACGTTTAACCCTATAGATAAACTTGTCGAGGTCTTTGAAGAAAACAAGAAACTTTACGAGCAGCTTCTCGCCAGTGAAAGAGAGAAAGTTGAGATCCTGAAAGGTAAATAATACAAGAGGCGCTTATTGAGCGCCTTTTCTATTTAACGGCTGTTCCTTCTTGCTTTCTGCTGCCTCCGCCTGTTTCTCCCGAGTATCGCTTCATCATCAATGTCATCACTGATATTGATCGGACCTGATGTTGTGAGATGGTGTTCAGGCATTGTATCTGTGCTTTCCGTTATTTCCATTTCTTCTCTATTGCCTTGGCCAACTGGCATATTTTCAGCCGCTAAATCTGGTGAAACTTCCATTTTAACAGGAGTAGCTGGCGGCTCTCCGTACTTTTCTCTTGTCTTTATATTAGCTTCAGCAATAGCATCGCTATCCCTAACCTGATCGTAATCGATCTGTTTTACCAATTCCGCCCATTTATAGCGGTTGCCCAGTGACTGACCTTTTACTTTAAAATCCCTGAAAAAATAAGTCACCCCGCTGATCCTGCCTGTTGATGCCTGGTTAAAAAGAAAATGAATACCGGCCTGCTCCGACCAATTCAATAATTGCTGCATGGTTGGTTTACGGGATAGAAGATCTTTTAGTAGCATTTGCAGTAAGACTTTATCAGGAGCTTTATTGGTCCGCCTGACCATTTCTACTTCATTTTTTGTCGGAGCGCGTTCAGCTGCTTTGCTGCTCGGTTCTACCGTTACAAGTTTATAGCGCTGTTCGAGTACCCTGATAGCTCGTTCGCTTCTTACATAGTTATTGCTGTCTGATACCACACTACCATCAAAACAGACCCGGTTTGCCAGTATATGCAGGTGCGGATGATCTGCATCGTAATGTCGAAAAACAAAGTATTGGTTATCAGTGAAACCCATAGCATCTATATAATCATGGGCGATTGCTGTCAGCGTAGCGTTATCCAGATTTGCAATATCTTCGTTCGGAAAATTCAGGCTGGTATGATAAACATACCTGTTCAGGTTGGGATGCAACTCCCTGATCAGTTCTATCTCTGTTTTGATACGTGACAGATCAAGGTTAGTAAAATTCGTATCCAGCAATTCTGCACGCTTGGCTATATCAGGGTGGTTCAGCTTCCTGATATTGTACTTCAATACCCCCATAAAGCTTTTACCTATGTTCTGAATGGCTATCATAGATCAGTTTTGCGATGGTGGTTTCAAGCCGCTGCTCGAGGCGAGATAGCAGACCCAAAAGTTCTTTAGGCATCCTGCCGGTATGGCAAAGACGGACAAGCTGGTTAAGATTTACCCCGATGCGTTTGAGTTCAGCGTAATGAGTGACGTCAAGCTTAGGCGTCGCGGCTTTGGGAAACTTTCCTTTGAACAGCTTTTCACGGACGAGTGCCCCCGCAGTTTTACCACAGACCTCGGCAGCAGCGATCAGCGCCTGCAGTTCAGCTTCCGATAACCGGAAGATGAATCGTTTGGATAATTTTTTATTTGATTCTAACTGCGGTCGTCCCATGAGCACAAATCTCAAGGATGCGATCATATATTTATCACCAGTACTTCGGTACTACCGATAAATTTTTCTCAATTGATTAAGCTGTTTGAACGAAGTGAAGCAGCGCTTCCGGATCTATCCGGCAAGTCGTTTTGGTCATACCAAAACATGGCTTGCTCGCTCGCTTTTTACTTATTAAAGCTGCGATACTTATTCGTAACTGGTTGAATATCGATGTCTTATCCTTGTTGTTCCGAAATAATTCAGATATTTGAATTAGCCAATAGATGTACTGGTAGATCTTTCTTATAAGGCAAGTCCATAACCAAAATATACGAGATTTAGGTGGTGTGAAACTTCTTGCCTGTCATCCAGCGTTTCATACCTTCATAAAAAGTATTTAACAAAGAATAATAGCTGAATTCCAAAATATCATCGCTTTCGATATCCAAATTCTCCCAATCACTCACGAGTTGATCCAGAATGGTAAATAACGCAGGATCAATTTTATCTAAAGCTTCAAAGCAAGGTTCATAATCAAAACTTTCATTGAAGTCTGCACACATGGCCAGGAATTTGCCAACGTATAGGTTAACGGCTTCCGTATTATAGCTGCCGTTTTGCTTGTAGTATCGTTTAAGATCAACCAAATCCGAAGGTGTACATTTGTGTTGGTGATAATCCAAAATGAACTTTTCTGGCCTGAAACCCATTTGAGCATATTTTTCAAACATCTTGATATGATCTAGAGAATTTCCAACATGCTCCAACAGGCGGTCATTTAGGAGATTTTTTAATATTGCACTGCTACTAATCGTATTGATAAACGCCGCGCCAATAAAAACTTTCTTGTAGCGCAGATAAACGTGTAATAATTCGTGGGTAAAGAAATCTGCACAAAGATCATTCGCGGGCACATAAAACGTAGCTAAATCGTTAATAGAATAGACACTGTATTCATTATTGGCCGAAGGCTCAATATCAATTTGGAAGTGTTTATTGAGCGTTTCCCATAGCGCTTGATTTCGTTCGTCTACAAGTTGTTTTAAATCAATCATTTTCAATACGAATTGTAAATATCAGGTCGTAACCTTGGGTAACATTACCCCAAATAGATTTCTCCAACCTAACGAAATAAATACCTTGCCTGAAATTAATATTTTTTTTGTTTCGCAATGCTTGTCGAAGCTTCTGCGGAGCTTCCGCACCGGTCGCAATTTTATAGAGTAAGATGACACGATCGCTAAACATCTTACTGAGCTCTTCCAGATTTTTAGGTTCATAGGCCGCCAGGCGCAGTTCTAATTGATCCGCAGCCAACCGCGTGCCGGTGACACTGTACGCGATCCCATTGCCTGACCAGTCTTTATCCAATTTCAAATTAGTGGATCGGGCCGACCATTTTTCCAAGTAAGCGGGATCATAGTAGGCCGGCTTTAATTTTTCATCCGGTAACCAATCTTTTGCTGCATAGGGGGACCAGCCATCTGGAGGCGATACGACCGGTGGATGTTTTTCTAGTTTTTGCTGCTCTCTGAACGCGCCAATAGTGATCAGGATCTCTTCTTGGGTTAGCGGATGGGATAAGTTCCAACGGCTCACCCAACGTTTTAAGCCCTGCAAGTCGGTGCGGAATTTTAATATGGCCTGTCGCTTGGCGAAGCGTAACAACTTTTTATCATGAAGCTTAAAACTTAACAAGACAAATTGCTCCTCATAAACCATTCGTAATGACAAAACATAAAGGAAAGGAATAAACACCAAAGTTAAATTGGTGACAAGTAAGATCTGCCGAAGAATGGCCAATGATAGAAGTTCATGAAAATGCCCAATCACGGAGTCGACCAAGTGATAGATAACGATAGCGCCAAAAAGATACCAGATATTGTTGATCAGTTTATTGACCTGGGCATATTTTGGGTCATTCTTGCTGAAAGCCTGCATCCCAGCCAGCAGCATCGTAATGGGCACTATCAGTAATTCTACCCATAGGTCGAAAGTATATTGCCCGACCAGAAATTCCATCAAAATGCCCAGCTTGAGGTTATCTTTTAACATTTCCAAAAAGAAATGTTTATCCTCACTGATTTTGTTCGCTTTGAACATACCTACCGTCGCCGAAAACAGTATAAAAAACACCGTGTCTTTTAACAAATCAGATGTCCATAACCCGACACGGTAAAACAAATAAATAAATCCTGAGATATAAATGGCCATGGCTATGAGCCAGCTCATCAGATTCCAAACAAAAAGTGACCTTAGCAACTTACCAAAATCATCCCGCATAGACCTTTTGAATAAAATAGCTACCAGAGCAATCATTATCCATATCGCTAAGGCCATTTCCCTGCTGCTTAGTGCATCTATCATGTTCAAAGGTAATTAAATAGGACCCGTTAGGATGCCCACAGCTTAGCCATTATTTGGTATATTTCGAATATTTCCATACTGCGCAGATAGGTTGCGCAGTATGGATTTTATTTCGACCTATGATTAGCAACGACGACGATAAACAGCATGAACAAGGCTTCGATGAATTATCTATATATGATATTTAACTCTGACACAGTACTTACCAGTGAAGCTAAACAGGTAAATGAATCATCATTTAAATTCTTAGAAAGGTCAGCCTGGAATCGTTGCAGGTTGGCGAGGGAGATTATTACCGCTTGGGCTGAGGCCATGAGTCCCGATGCGGATTTTATAAGTCAGATTAAATCTAAGAATGATAAACAACATAATGCAGCGATTTTTGAATTGATTGTTTTTACTTTCCTCAAAAAAATAGGACTTGAGGTGGTGAAACACCCCTCTCTGAAAAAAGGAGCAACACCCGATTTTATGTCTATTGTTGAGAAGGTAGCCGTATATTTTGAATGTACCCTTTCAGGAAATTCATTTGAGTCATCGGAAGAAAATAGACGTAAGGGCGCTGTCGAAGATATAATCCGGCAAATTCATTATTGTCCCTATTTCATTAATCTGGATTTTAAACAACTATCTGTAACAAGCATTTCCTCAAACAAACTGAAAAAATTTATAGATCGAGTCAAAGAGCTAAGCGATGGGTTTGAAAATGAACAGTTGTTTCATCGACGGTTTCTATATCAAGAAAATGAATGGAAAATTGAAATTAGCTTGCTAAGAAAATCCAAAGATGGCATAAAAACCAGCTTAGGTTATATTTCACAAGACGCAAAAGTAATTGATAATAAAAAAGCAATCATTACTGCGCTAAACGACAAGAGGCCGTCGAAATATGGTATCGGAGAAAATCCATATGTGATTTGCCTTTGCAACAATGATATGTTTTTTCATACGGAAGAAATGTATAGTGTGTTGTTTGGAACTGACAGTGGACCCTATATTGATTTATCCTATCCTGGTAGAGGAGGTTTTTTTCATCATAATAAGCCGGTAAACACTTCAGTATCCGCTATTTTTTTATTTAAGGGTACCGATATTTTAACTGTCGGCAGCTCAGAATGGAGTATTTGGCACAATCCCTTTGCAAAGTGTCCACTAAATCTTTATCAATTCCCCGTGAGTGAATACTATTTTTATCTCGAAAACAACAAGCTTCATAAAAAAGAGGCACTCAAAAATTCAAACATTTTTGATTTGCTGGAGATTGATGAGGTCACGTACAATACAAACCCTATAGATAATAATGATTCTTAGTGATGGTAATTTAAACTTTCGCAATCGGTTGTATATTAAAAATAATATGATATATTTTCTTGGGAGACACGCCGAATTGATGCGATGAACTAAAATATAAAAAATTGCGGTTTGGTATAGAATGTTCAATCCACGATTCTGTCAAATAGTTCATATTATCTTTCATCAACAATGCCTTATATAAGGATGTAATATTTTTGTTTGTGTGATTGATCATAAGAATATACCCTTCATGTTCAAAATCTGTCAAGTATTTTGACACTTGAAATGCAATGTCTTTTTTATCGTAATTCCACCAACCCTTAAATTCAATTACTTTTCGGGATAACAGCGGTTGGTAAAAAGTAAGATCCATGTAGCCATTACCCATTTCTTCTTCGGCAACTACAGTTGCATCGGGAAACCGCGCTGACAAGAAATTTTTAAAGGCATAACGAACCATCGTTTCCCTGCCCGAACCCTTATTTAGGACGTTGGCAATACAGGGTTCATTGATACTGTTGCGCTGGAAATGGCTAACTGCATCTATAAGGCACTGACGAAATTGCTCATCATAGGTTGCACCGCCCACTTTTAAGCGTAGTTGACTTACAAATTTCTTTTCACCGGTCAGCCATTCTTTCAATATCTTTAAGTAGTTGTTTGCACCGGCATTTGCAGGTAGCTTTAACTGTTCTATTTCTATTTTGCGATTTGCTGTAAGCAACTTAAGTTCTGCGGCGGCTGTATCTGTTAATAGCCCTTTTTCAAATAGATCTGCGGCATTGAGTGTAGTAATTATCGTTAACGTGGCTTCCTTCACAAAATCGAGCATCTCTTTTTTTGATTTCATCCCCATTGCGGTAATTCCAGTGTACATATTGGTTTCACCTGGGCCTTTAAACACCGGAATACTGCTTTCGAAATGTTGTTTGGCTGCTTTTAGATATGGAATATCAAATGGAAAAACACGAAGCCACTCCTTATAAATTTGAACCAGAAGTTCTAGATCGTGCTCATTGGTGTCTGTTTTCTTATTGGGCTGATTAGAAAACATGTCAACAATGGCAGCATGTTTTTCTGCGTTGAGGTCGTCAATTGATGCAAGATTATTCTTAACGATAGATGCATATTGAGAAAGTCCTACTGGGGGGCCAAATCCCGAAGGTAGTTGCCCAAAGCTTTTTATCATTACATCAATATAATCCTTAATCCTTTTGGCCCAGTTTGTTGCGTTCATGTTCTGTTTTATGCAGTCAATTGTGAAAATATAACTGAGCATCACTTTTGTAGGAATATATAGGTACTCAGTCTTATCAAACCAATTAACTTTAAACAATTTGCGATGTGCTGAACAACAATCAGGGAAGCGGCTAAACTCTTCTTGTAAAGAAGCATAAAGTGATTTATGCCCTTCGCAGCAATCAGGAAATTTTTCAGGAATTTCAGCATTCTCCAACGAAGGCACGTCAAATGCCTTGATCTCAAAATCTTCAGCAGATATACTGGCGATTTTACCTGCGTTTACTTCTTCCGCTGCTTTAAGCGCAGCATCAGGGTTTATAAAGACAATTGGGCCATGTCCTGAAAATTTTCGCATTTATAAAATTATGAAATTTTAACTGGCCGAAGGTTAAAAGTCGATATTGAATTTTGTCAGCAGCGGGATATATTGCATCGTAAATGCCATCATGTCAGTAAATTGTTAAAGGCATAATTAGTGTTAATCAAATTGAATTCAATCCTTTATTGCATGATCGATAATACTCATGAACTTACTATTCAATTCTTCGATGCCGGTGGTGGCGATGCCATTTGGATAAGATATTATGGTGACGATAATACCTGGCACAACATGCTGATCGATGGTGGATTTATCGGCTCTTATACTTCAATTTTCAAGCCCGTTCTGGTGGCGATTTCTGAGGCTAAGGAAGTCGTAGACCTATGGGTGATCACACATATTGACCTTGATCATATCGGCGCAGCTACCAGTTTTATTAAAGACGAATCCATCGAAGAAAAAGAAACACTGGTAAAAGCCTACTGGTTCAATCATGCAGCCTTTAAACTTCCTGGAACGGAAAACAAAATTGGATACAAGCAAGGAATAGATTTAAGAACTTATCTGGAAGGAATTAATAAACTAGCCATTGAGAAAATTACAGATAAAACCGGCTTAAAAGATTTCAATGGGCTTAGCCTAACAGTTCTGTCTCCGACAAAGGAAAAAATTGATGCAGCAGATTTAGACTGGATAGAAAAGGAAAAGAAGCTCCCCGCAAAAATGGGGCGAACTGAAAGTGACCACCATAATAAAATTGAAGCATTCAATCTAAATCGGTTTCAGGAAGATGACGATCCTACCAATGGTAGCTCGATCACATTCCTACTGCAATATAAGGGAATTAAGGGACTTTTCCTCGCAGACAGCCACCCGTCTGACGTTGTTAATTCCTTAAAAAAACTTAATTATACTGACACTTGCCCACTGTTGCTTAGTTTCATCAAAGTAGGCCATCACGGCAGTAAAAAAAACACCGGCAGTGAGTTATTAAAATTAATAAACACGGGTGTTTATGTTTTTACTGCTAATGGAATTACCAATAAACATCCTGATAAAGAAACTTTGGCCCGTATTTTAATGCATCATCTTTCGATTGGTCAGCCGTCTAAACTCATTTTTGCTTCTAACACCACTCAAATCAAGTCACTTTTCAATGTTGATGAAAAAGCAGAGGAAAGGTTCAACTTTGTTCAAGAGTTTATTCAAGATGATCAACCTCAAATAACATTAGCCTATTTACCTATCCCTGCAAAATGACAAGTGAACAGCTATTTCAGTACGCGACTGTTAAAATAAAATGTAAAGATGAAACCGGAACAGCGCTGCTATATTCTCTAGGAGAGTCCCTAGATTATATGTACATACTTACGGCCAAGCATTGCTTAGCGGGAAAAGAATTTGATCAGGAGTTTACTAATACCGATATAAGCATTGAAAAGATATATAACCCATCTTCAAATACATGGCACTCTTGTTCGATTTCTGTAACCGACAAAGTGATCTGCTCTGATAGCAACGAACTAGATCTGGCTATAATTATCATTCCAAAGTCCCGCATAGAAGATCTTTCCGGAATATCATATTCATTTCAAGTAGTTGATCAACCAAGTGTAACCGGGAATTGTATAATTCGTGGGTTTGCAGATTTTAACAGTGGAGAAGAAGACCGCCCATATAATTTGAAATATTCGGAGATAGTAAAAGACAAACCCGAATTACTCATCTTGAATTTTGATGGTTCGCTTGATACACGATATCAGTCCGCAGTTTCAAATGTTCAGGGCTTGTCTGGAAGCGGATTGTTCACCATGATAAAAGGGGTTCCGTTCTTGTTAGGAACTGTACATACCTACGAGGAAAAAAACAGATTCTTTGCCACTAAAATCACAACGTTTAACTATTTATTGCCAGAAGGCCATGTTGGTTTTGCTCCGGTTCGGCCAGAAGAGAACGACGATGTAATTAAGACTTTCAACCTGATCAATATTAATAATGAAGCTATTAAAATTAGAACCAGAGACAAAGTTGGGCACATCCACATACCAAGGCAGATTGATAAAGCACGAACCCTGTTTGAACAGGAGCGCATGGTTGTTTTTCACGGTAAGGCTGGTGTGGGTAAATCAGCATTAGCAAAAGCTTTAATTGAAGAGATTGAATAAAAACCGGATAACATTGTTATTGCCTTTACCGCAGAGCAATTATTTCACCCCACGTTAAACGATGCATTAGTAAACGCTAATTATTCAGCCGATGTAAATCAGATTATCAATAGTTCTTTGTCTCGCAAAAAGATTGTATTTTGGATAGAGAGCTTTGAAAAACTGGTTGAAGCCGGGTTCGGCGGTGCGTTTGGAGAATTACTTTCTTTAATAAAAACCAATCGGCGTTTATCGCTTGTCGTGACGATAAGAAGCTTTTTCCTGCAAAAATTTAAGATTTTCTTTCAGTATGAGCTACCGTCAATAAATGGCTTTTTTCCCGTCCAGGATTTCAGTGATGAAGAGATTTTACAAATCAGGCAACAGATCCCTGATTTAACACCGTTACTTGATAACCAGAAATTAAACCACCTTCTACATACTCCCTATTATTTAGATAAAGCCGTAAGGATATATCCCCAGCTTTTGAAAGTTGACAATCTGGATGAGGCTGAATTTAAACGGTTGATGTGGGAAGAAATTGTTGAGGCAGGCGACAGAAATCGCGGAAATACATTTGCTACCATAGCGCTAAATCGTGCCAAGGCGATGGAACTTTTCACTTTTCATGAGCTGACCAACGTTACTGATGCGCTTGTAAGTGACAATATTCTTCAGGTTGAACAAAGTGAACTAAGAAACCGATTTTCGCCCGCGCATGATATCTTGGAGGATTGGGCTTTAATTAGGTATATCAAGCAACAGAAGCAAGACGCAGCGTCGCCGCAACTATTCTTAGAAAAGCTGGATAACGGGCCAGCAATGCGCCGTGCCTTCAGATTATGGTTAGATGATTATTATAGGCAATATCCTACAGCAGCCGATGATTTCAGCAGTGAAATATTATTTAGCACAACAGTAGCCCAATCCTGGAAGGACGAACTGGTTGTATTTATACTCAATTCAGAAAATGCATATCCGCTTTTTTCTTCCTTAAAAGATCGGCTGCTGGAAAATGATGCGGCATTGCTCGCGCGGTTCATTCATCTCTTAAAAACCTGTTGCAAAGCCTTAAAAACGGGGACACTGGATTTTGACGATTTAGTTCCAACTGGTTCTGGTTGGGACGCGCTTATTGATTTCATTGAAAACAATAAGGATAAAATTGCTGGTATTCCTACATTGGAATATCCTGTAATCAGTGTCATTTTTGACTGGAATAAGCAACTGCCTGATTTTAACCCACAAACCCTGCCGCCAGCGGCGCGAAGCAGTGCATTGTTACTAATCGATTATGTACGTAAATATCAATCGCAATTTACCAGCTACCGTAGGGGAGCTAACTCTTCGGACACCTGGAATGAGGCGCTAAGAGTGATATTCAAGCTAACATCGGTAGTTAAAGAAGAGGTAAAACAATTATTGGATGCAGCGACCACATTTCCAAATACAACAAGCAATGTGTGGACAGATAGAAACCTATTGCTTTTTGTAAGGAACAGTTTAGTTGACGGAGTCGTTGCAGATCAGGTTTGTAAATATTTTCCTGATATAGTTATTGGTTTAGCTACGGACAAGTGGAAGGAGAAGCCAAAGCCAGTTGGCAGCCTAATGAGGTCGATAAGAGTTCAGCATGGCCCTGATTATTGGGGTCTTGATAATAGTTTGGATCATTACTATGAAGCAGCTAGTGCCTATCAAACTTTTTTCTACTGGATGTTTCTTTATCATCCGGAAAAAGCGGTAATGTTTTTAACAGCCTTCCTAAATGAAGCGTTCAAAAAAAATCAGGGAGGGCGTCCGCGTAGCGATGACCATTGGCAAGAGATAAACTTGGAATTCGAGGGCGTCGGGATTGTGAAATACTACGGTAGTCAGGATTATTGGAACCTGTTCCGTGGACAGAGTGCTTCTCATGCAGTTATTCAGTCTGTATTAATGGCCCTTGAAAAAGGATTGCTGGACTTAGCCGAAAGGGGCGAAGATTACTATCCGCAAGTAAGCAGTTTGATGAAAGACCTAATGGTCAATTCCAATAATGTTGCTTTATTAGCTGTCATTTCAAGTGTTATTCAGGCACATCCAAAGTTACTTGACGGAACAAATATTCTGCTGCTTAGCAACCGGGCGTTTTTTGAATGGGACAGTACTAGGTATAGTACTGACTTGCTACCATCAATGAAATATTATGGAACGAACCCATTCTTTGCGCAGGAAAGAAGCCTATCCAACACCCGTAAGCATCGTGTGTATTATTTTCGAGGGCTTATAGGTTTTGTAAATAATTACATGTTTTCCTATCAAACGCTAAACGAGAAACTATTTGAACAGATTGACGCAATGTGGGAGACTGCAACTGAGGTCTATTGGCGTAAAGCTCTTTTTGACATGGATGCAAGAAAATGGGAATGGAAACCAGTAGAAATTCCTGGCTATGAGAATCATGTTCAGATTGTTCCAGATTACGATGCCGAGGTTGCTGCCGCCGTAAATTCATATAAGCCGGAAGAATTACCAAACATTGGCATGGTGTGGGCATCAAATGTATTTCAAGGCAAACCAGTCGATGACCGAACGTATGATACCTGGAAAAAAGGGTTTGAACAATTGTCTAAGCCAAGCAATGGTTTTGCGTTTATGAAAGCTCCTGGGATTATGGCCTGCATAGGTCTTCGTGATTACTTTGATCAATTAGAGCCAAATGAAAGAGAATGGTGCCGCGATCAAATTATCGGGCAGGCAAATGGAATGATAATGAGAGATCCGCACGATATCTTTTCTATAGATAGCCTTCATTTTGATAAAAATGCAGTAATGTATGCTGTCCCTCTGATTTTCAAGCTTTCTAATGACGAAATATCAGAGAACGATGTCAAAACTCTGGTCATAAAACTGTTGCTTTCTAACATTGATACAGAACCAAGACAATATTTGCTACTAAGTATTTCTGAAAACTTATGGCATACTAAACCACAGTTCGCATTGAACTGTTGGCTGGCGATTTTCAAACTCATGGATAAAAAGCGGCCAAAGAATCCAAAGAGAAATTTGGAGGATTTGGAAGATGAAGGTTGGGAAGATTATGAAATGCAGCCAACTTTTCAGCAGGATGATAATGGCGAATGGAACAAAGCACTAATCAGCGAAGTAATATCTGACGCCGAGGTTAAGGTGGACACACTATCCCCCCGATTTGACTATCATACACGTTGGTTATTGGACGATGCGGTCAGAATGCTTCCTGTAAATACCACCCTTGATATACATTCTGATTTTATAGCAGCTGTTCTTACTGTGCACTTTGAAAACCTGGGGCGTTTGAAGGAACATGATAGGGACGATTTCCAAGAAAGCCGGGAAGTATTTAAGTTTTTTTACGCCAGGTATCTTCTTAGCCGAAGCAATGAAGAAGCAGAGAAACTATTTAAGCAACTACTTGATCGAACATTAATACTAGTAGAGAACGTCAATAATGTTAAAATCATAGACTACATATATGCGATCATAAAGCAAACAATTTCGGCGATAAACAATTGGCCGTCGCTAACACAGCCAATTGGAAAATTTTGGTTTCTGTGGACGGTACTTCGAGACTGGATCATTGAAACACACAGAGCTTATCTAATTCCTTTGCTATTACTTGACCTGGGCTGGAATGAGACCTGTGATGATTGGCATGTGCTTGAAGGGAAAAAGAGTTTCTATAAGGAGTTTATACTAAAATATGGATTTAACCATATTAATGTTGCGATTGACCTGCTTTCCGGCATTGGCTTTAAAACTTTTATGCCTGAAGCCGTAACATGGGTTGCATATATGCTAATGTCTAATTTAGCATATAAAACAAAAACAGCACGGCTGGAAAAATTTGTTCACCGTGCATTCTTCCGGTATGGTAAGGAGATCAAAAGTGATAGGTTATTAACCCAGAATTTTCTCTTCATTCTTGAATTTCTGATCGAGAGAGGATCGCCAAAAGGTTATATGCTTAAAGAAGAAATGATTCAATATAAATAATTAGACCTTCATGACACCAGATACACCTCTGCACTTATATAAATACCAGGGCGGTAGTGAGGATATGCTTTTAAGGTAGTTGAACGCTATGAAATTTGTACATTAGATTAACCTAATTAATATTATGGCTAAACAACAAACCCCATTGAAAATACAAATCCCCAACCAGGGATGGAAACAGTTCCTGACTGGAAGGGATGAGATGCTTGCTGCATATGATAGGGCTCGTGTTCACAGCAGTAAAAGAAGCGTGCAGACTGGGCATGGGAACGTAGCTGAAGCTGAATTCCGAAAGTGGCTTGGCGATTTTTTGCCAAAAAGATATGGCGTTACTTCTGGCTATATTATTTCGCAGGGAGTACCAAACTCAGAGGATTTTGTACACTACGATGTGATTATCTATGACCAGTTGGAATCCCCTGTTCTTTGGGTGGAAGCTAGCCCCGATTCTTCTCAACAGGGAGAAGCTATGGCCATCCCTGTTGAATATGTTTGTGGCGTGATTGAGGTAAAGGCGGTTTTCAATAAAAAGAGCGTTAAACAAGCGGTCGAGCAATTGCGAAAATTACGGCCGTTAATGGGTTTCAGTAAACCATCAATCCATGACTACAGATTTTATCTGCCTAAAAATTTCTTTTGTGCGACAGTATTTTATGAATTACATAAGGAGAATGAAAAGGATTTTGCGGCACTAGACTCCCTACTTGACGGCTCGGATTTAAGGGGTTTTTATGGTGGCTATATTCTTCGTCCAGAATCGCATGAAAAATTTTCCAGTGGCAAAATATCTTTTGAGTATCTTCATGAGAACATAGAACCCCGTAATAGTTCATTGCTTTTCTGGTCTAATTCAAAATGCAAAAAGGTACACGAGTTCTATTTGAGGGCGAGGCTTTTACATTCGGAAACCCATTTTTCAGAATTCGCATTCGATATTATTGCACTGCTGAAGGGTAATTATCGTCCCTATGCGTTATCGAGCATGTATGGCTTTGGCACATCGGATTGGGAAAAAGGTAGTGCTGTTAGTGTAACGTACTCCAATCCAGAGGCTGTCAAAAGATTCAACGATGAAACCGAAAAATATTTCAATTCCAAAACAGACTATCTTCGCTAAGGCGAATTTGGAAACTTGGTATCATTTAGGCTTAATTATTAGGTTTGATTTTTCCAGCGCAATAACCTTTTAAATCGCATCCTGAACGTCATCATACAGGTTAGACCTTGATAAGCTCGACTCTAATAGCCGGATTAGGATTCGAACCAGAATTTAGCTAGCTAACTTTTTCAAATCTTCCAAAAAAGGGTTCGAAATCTTTTCTCTACGGGCTACCGCGCCACTGATCGTAATTAATAACAACAGCAACGTTCTATAAAAAACCAGGACTGGAGTACCCTGCCAAAAACCACATTTATTTGATTCTTAAGAATCAAACGGATCTAATCTCTACAGCCCAACTGCTTTCTTCAAACTCTCCTTGTCCAAACCTCCAATACTAGTGATACCAGACAATCTTATTTTACCATTAACATCCGTTACCACATAGGCAGGGAAACCCGACGATGCATTCAATGCTGATTTTAGTTTATCAATGATCTTATCGTTCACAAAAATATGTGTGCCGGGGATACCGAGATCTCCTATTCTGTTCTTCCAGGTATTGATGTTTGAGCCGCTTGAGGTGCACAGGTAGATATACTCAACAGGCAGATCCTTATTGTTTTGATGCAGGTTTTTACTGTAGGGCATGTCTGCAATGCAGGGCGCACACCAGGTTGCCCAAAAATCAATAACCAGCGCTTTGTTAGGGAACTTTGATCTAAGACTTCGTAAGAAATTATCAACGTTGGCCAGGGTATCTAATTGGTATAGGCTGGCATCAAAAGGCAATTGCAATAATGGAGTACCAATATCTGACTTATCTAACTTTTTCGACAAGGCAAAAAGGCTGTCGACCCTTTTTTGGTTAGCATCAACCCTAGCTAACTCAGCTGCCGCTATCTTTTTGCACCATCCTGTTTTTAAACTATTGATGATGGCCGGGTAGCTAAGCTTGTAATTGTCCTTCTCTTGTTCTAATAAAATCAGCTTTAACACGTCAGAGCGCTGTGGGGTATACAAACTATCAAACAGCATTAGCTTACCTTTAAGCGCTTCTTCCTTTTTAAAACGCTTCCTGCTTGCCGTGTAAATGCCAAGGTATTGGTAATACAAAATGCCATCGTTACTTGTAAACAGCGGCACGTGCACGTTAAGCCTATCGAATACTGTAGCTGGCATATTACCATTCCAGTAAGCCACGCAAATATTTCCGTAAAACTGTGATAGCGTCTCATTTTTAACGGCCTTGCTATACTTTGGATGGCCGGCAATAAACTCATCATCTAACTTCCCCAGTTGGATTAAAACAGAATCTGTTTTTAAGGTGAATTTATCGGCATCGTACATATTTCTGGAACCGCCTAAAGCACGGAGCTTATCGTACAAGCTTCCACGCTCTGCCTTTTTAAACATTGTATTTTCATTCATTACGGTATTAAATTCACCATCATTGCCGGAGTAGGTTACGCCTTCTCCTATCATATAAGCACCATCATTAGGTATCAGGCGGGCATCTATGTTAACGGTTAAACCGGTATTTACATAGATACCTGCGTAAAGGTATTCGCCGGCTTTTAGCCATATTTGCTGGTAAGGCAGGTTTTGGTCCAAAACTATTTTTGCAGCGCCTGTAGCGTCTGTTTCTGCATGTTTGGTAACCTGGAGAGGACCGCCTATTTGAACAAGGGTGTATTTAATATCAACTTTTTTTACGCTATCAGGCAGGTTATTTATCTGTACGGTAAGTGTTGCGGGTTTACGGTTGCGGAGATAGGCATCCATCTTCTTATCCTCAATGGCAAGAGGCGATACCTTTTGGGCCTGAGCATAGCCGCTGCAGCAAATTAGTGCTGCGATAAACAGTTTTTTCATGATAAGTGGTTTTTACTTTTTTATAGTATGTAAGGCTTTTATTACGTGCTCTTTTTTATTTCTTGAGATAGGGATGCGGGTATTGTCATCCATCAACAAGTAACCAGAATCTTCTTTTATCAGGCTTTTAACAAATTTTATATTCACCAAGTGCGATTGATGGCAGCGAATAAAATCATAGCCGGTCAATAATTCCTCGTACTCAAAAATTGGTTTTGATACCAGGATATCTTTCCCATCGGTAAGAAAGAATTTGGTATACGCATTTGATGATTCGCAACGGATAATATCGCCCGTATGCACAAATCTTATCTCTTTAGTTGAGGCCAGGGCCAGTTTATGCTCTTTCTTTGCGTCCTTATCCTTAATAAAATTCATTAAGTTCTCCAGCTGCAGATTGGCTTTCCGTTGGTTAAGCTTGGCTTCTACCTTAGCAATGCTTTGTCTCAGTTCTTCGGGGTCTATCGGTTTAAGCAAATAATCAATAGCTGAAAATTTGATGGCCTGTATACCATAGTTGTCAAAGGCTGTAACAAAAACCACTTCGAACTGATGGTGTGGTAAGGCTTTAAGCACCTCGAACCCGTTTTTGTCCGGCATCTGTATGTCCAGGAACAACAGATCGGGCGCTGTTGAAGCTATCACACTAACACCGTCATTTGCATTAATAGCCCTGCCCACGATAGTAACCGGCAGTTCATGTTTTATTAGTAACTGTTCAATATTCTCAATATTGTTCTTTTCATCGTCGATGATAACGGCTCTGATCATACTAGCCAATTTTTAAAATGTACGGTTAACATTGTAATGTTATGCTTACGCTCTATTAAAAGCGCTATTTGTTGCCCGATAAGCGTTTGGTTCAATAGCACTATCCGCCCCCTGGTTAGCTGCAACCCAAATCCTTTTGAGCCCGCATCTAAATTAAATCCTTTACCATTATCGCATACACTCACTACCATATCGTGGTTAAGCTTCTCAAACTGAATCGTTAACTGCCCTTTATCCTGTAAAACCGCGATACCATGTTTTATTGCATTCTCTACCAATGGTTGTAAAAACAAGGCCGGTATCTCAAGCGCGCTGGCATCGATGCCCTCATCTACTGTTATCTGATAGGAAAACCCAAAGCGCAATTTTTCTAAAGCCAGGTAATTCTCCAATATCTTTATCTCGGTGTATATGCTCACAAACTCTCGGTCGCTTGCGTTCAACGAATCGCGCATCAGGTGGCTAAACTCCAGTAAATATTTTGATGCGTTCTGCGAATCGTTCTTGGTGACCAACCCCTGTATTGAGCTAAGTGCATTAAACACAAAATGCGGGTTAAACTGCGACCGTAATGATCTAAGCTCGGTTTGTACCAGCTGCTTTAAAATATTTTGTTCCTTCAGTTTCCCAGCCTGCTTTCTTGATCGCCATAGCAACAGAAGGAAACCGCAGGCCAGAAGCCCCAATAAGCTTAAGGCAACTTTTGCCAATACCGTTTGGTACCAAGCAGCTTTTACGTTAAAGCCATAGGTGTAAACGTTGTTGCGTTGTACACTGTAACGTATTTTCAGCTGGTATTTATCCGGCTGCAGGTTCTTAAGCCAAACCAAGTTATAATCAAAATCATTTACCTGCCATCCGGTACTATCATTGCCATTTACAAGCTTATATTCGATAATGTTTTTTGACTTGATGATATCATCCAGGTAAAAAATGAGGTTGTTCTCATTGTAATTAAAGTCCTTTTTCAATTTCAGCGCTTCATCCTCATTCCAGTCTACAGCTTTACCCAACTCAAACTGGCTTGTCCATTGCTTTTTAAAGACTTTAAGGAAATCCGGCAGTTGCGAAAAGGTAAAGGTCCCCACCACGCGTGGCTGCCATTTTACCCAGTAGGCCGTTACTTCAGCATTAATACTATCGGGCATGCTTAGTTTGCGCACTTGTATGGTGAGGGCTTTGCCATAAGTTGCCTTGAACTGACCTAAATAAGCAGACTGCTCATCAGCTTTGTTCGGGTCGGCAATATTGGTCATCAAATATGCCTTGCAAAATAGTCTTGGTTTTGTCCAGGGTAATATCGCCTTTTGCTTATCCTCCAAAACCCTGAACTGATACTCATTAACATTATCAGGATTGATCCCATTAGCAGTGACAATAATACCTGATGAGTCAAAAATAGGGATGGCATACTTTCCGGGATAACCATCCATTGGATATATGTATGATTTAGATCCGGAGATGTCATACTCCTTTAACTTAGGTATCTTCTTTGCGGCCTGCCTGTAGTTCACAGCCAGCTTATTGGAATAAAAAGCATTGAGTGTTATGCGCTTATCCTTTCGGGCCGAATATTCATAATTGAAATAGGTACTCGAAAAATACTTGCGGATAGAATCGCCGTGGCTATCGTATTTGATAATGGGATTAATACTATCTAAATACATTTGGGACTTTTGTGCCGAGCAGCAAAAGCTCAAAAAGCATAGGGATAATAATATAGCTATAGCCCGCATCGGTCTTTTGAATTGAATATCTCAAAGTAATGCTTTTAATGCTTTATTAAGATATGCCAATTTGAATTGAACAGGCTTAAATTTGAATCGGTAGTTTTTAAGGTGTATGGTAGGAATTGCTGAAAAGCATAAAAGCTGCGAATTTGATTTACGGCCTTTTTTCGGTAGCCCCTAGGGGAATCGAACCCCAGTTATTGGTCTTTCGTTCATTCAAAAATTTTAGTTGTTTAACGATTTGGTTCGGATTATGCCCGGTCTGGGGACATCTAGGCTTGTCCAAGGGCTGGGCTCGAATCATAGCTAAATATTGGCGATGTTATTCAATCAGACATGGAATTTCAGCGCTCTTCCATCCAGGTCAAAAAACTGTGTGACTTTTCTTTATTGATCAGCAGCTTTTCAGGCGTATCAATTACGAGTTTAACATAAAGTTTGCGCAGAAAATAATGCTCGACCTCTTTAATTGCTTTGAAGTTGACCAGATACTGGCGGTTCACCCGAAAAAATCGCTTTGCTGAAACAGAAGCGGCAATATTATCAAGCGACTGGCTCAGCGTATATTCCTGCCCATCAAAACACATCAAAGAAGTGGAATCATTACGTATGTAGAAAAAAGCAATATTATCTGTTTGGACCGTGGCGTACTTTTGATTCTTAAAAACCAAAAAGCTCGTTTTGCCGCTTTGCGGGCTAAGCCGCTGAAGCAAACTTTCGATGTCAGGCGTTATCTTCTGTTGAAAAAAATTCTTCAGATCATCCACCTTTCGTAAGGCTTCTTTAATATTCTCTTTAGAAAAAGGCTTTAACACGTAGTCAACGCCATTACTTTTAAAAGCTTCCATTGAATATTCATCAAATGCCGTACAAAATACTACCGGGCAGGTAATCTTTACTGATTTAAAGATTTCGAAAGACAAACCGTCTGCCAGCTGAATATCCATAAAAATGAGATCGGGTTGTGCAGTCTCCGAAAGCGCTGCAACCGAATCTTCGACGCTCTGGTATTGGCCGGTAATGCGGGCATTTGGCTTTATTTCTTTAATGATAGTTTCTAGAGAGCGGGCTGTCCGCAGCTCGTCTTCAATGATTATGATGTTCATAAATAAGTGGCAGTTTTACTTTAAAATTTTTATCATCGTTTGTGATCTCAATATTCTTATCAAGCAGGTGACTGTAACGTAAACCTATATTTTTCAGCCCGACACCTGTTGAGCTCACATCTCCTTTTTTTACCTGCAATACATTTTCTACAATGATGTACTCTCCGTCTTCGTAAATGGTGATGTATAAAGGGCGGCTTAAGGAAACAACATTATGCTTGATGCAATTTTCTATCAGTAATTGTAGAGTAAATGGTGGTATCAGGGTCTTTAGCGTTCGTTCGGTAAGCGTTGAAGTGAATTTTAATCCTTCCTCAAAGCGGGCCTTTTGCAAAAAAAGGTAGGCATTCATAATTTCCATTTCCTCATGCACATGTATCAGGTCAAGCTTACGGCTTTCCAGTGTAAACCGGTAAAAGTTGGAAAGCTTGAGGATAAAGTCAACCGCTTCTTTGTCTCCCGTTTCGACCATGGCCTTTAAGGTATTAAGGCTATTAAATAGAAAATGTGGATTGATTTGCTGTTTCAATAATTCATACTGAGCCGCCAGGTTATCGCTTTTGATCCTGTCTAATTCCATACTGACATGCTGGTTTTCGTAGTTCTGCTGCAAAAGATTTAAAAACATGTAGAATACCAGGTTGATGAGTATACCCCGTACCTCGACCATCAGCATAGTGGGGCCGAAATTAATATGAGACAGTATCAGCTGCTGCACCCATGCCAACCCGAACATGACCACCAACCCAAAAGACAGCGAACTCAGCAATTTCGTGTACGATATACTTTGTATACGCCTGGTGTCTTTTTTTCGTGACAGCATATAGATATTGAAATACCACATCAATACGGCAAATGCAGCAGTAATGCCGGCGTTTACCGCCGCCTCGGCAACGTTAAATTTATGAGAGGCCAGTTGCGGTACTGATGAAAGCAAACCCAGGGTAACAGCGCTAACCCAGATAGTGGTATGTGATATATGCAGTGGTGATCTTTTCATTAACATTATATTGATCAGCCGACGGGCTGAAGATGAACAAAGCTATTTATTTAGCTTTATTTACAGAACTGCTATGGAAACAGCAAGGCCCGGTGCGAGGTAATACCTTTTATTCTTATATCGGCATTACCCGTAACTTGGCCTTGGGGTATCTTATATTTGAAGGCGATGGCATTTTTATCTGTAGCATATGAAGTGACCAGTTCAATACTTTGAACCGCACCATTAATGTAACTGCCATACCAGTATTTATTATTGGCCTGCTTAAATGTTACCAATTCAAATACCTCACCTTTATCGTGTATGCCTGTTTTAGCGCTTTGTAAGGCAAGGGCATTACCATACAAAAGGGATATGGTTTGCTGTTTGCGGTCAGAAAAAGAGGTGATCACTCTCAGGCCATGAGCGTTGTAAATGATTCTTTTGTGGACATCATTGGATGTATCATTGGCGCATCCGTATGATCCGGCAATTACGAATAGTAACATTGCAAATATCTTCATGCGTATCATTTTATTTTAGATCTTTATTTTCTAAGGGAATGCTGAATACATAGCCCGTTTCATCAGCTATCTTGTGGCAATTGTAACAGGTGGTGTTGAATGCCGCCGTTTCACTATAAGGTTTAAGACCCTTACCATTAAATCTACCAAATCCCCAGCCTTTACTCTCAGGAAAACGCTTTTCATCCTTGATCATGATCTGGATGTTGTTAAATGCTCCCGGGTAAACTTCACCATTCTTTTCCTCAATGATGTTGTAAACTACTTTGACAATTGCTGCACCATCCGGAAAGGGTTTGATACGCCCGCTTCGGATGGCGTTAACGGTTACTTTGTTCCCGTAGATGACACGCATCGTATGGTTATCAAAGCGGCTGGTCGTACTGATCACTTCCCAGTTTTTGTAATCCGGAATAAACCGGACGCCATTGGGCGCCACCGGTATATTTTTAGAAGCAGTTGATTTGTCTACCAAAACTTTTTGCTCTTCTTCAGCACTTTTGATCTGCGAACTATCATGGTATCTTGTCGGGCTGATGCTCACTACGTAGTTTTTAAGTACTTCTACATCGTGCGGGGTAAGCTTAGCCTCCGGATGCAGTATGGTATAACTGTTCAGCGGCATTTTACCTGCAAGTACCATGTTCACCATTTCCCATAAACGCACTTGCTGATCTGTTGCGCTAAGCGTGTCGAAGGTGGAAAAGTTGAAGCGCGACCGGGCTACCTTAACATCATGATTGACCAGCCATGATACCGGAGCTACCTTATCATACCAATTGAATTTCGATTCGTTGGAATGACAGTCATAGCAGGCTTTCCTGAAAATTTTGGCCACTTCTTCCGATGCATTGATCGGGTGCGTTACTTTATCGTTTTGCACCGGAACCTGTATAAACTGTATGGAAATGATCCCCACTAACAGTATTCCGGCTATCGGCCAAAGCCTTAGTTTTTTTGAACTTACCATGCTGCGTAATTTTTTAACTAAGCTATAGCCCAGCATCGATTTAGGCTACTAATATTAGCACGAAGTGGACATATCGGATCTTGAACTAGACAATCAAGCATATATATATTTATACTAATTTATTTAAACAATTTTGTTGAACAAAAAAGATGACATATTTTTGCGTCTTATGAGCATCATTGTCAACTCAGTAAGTTATAGTCATACTGACCGAACGCTACTCTTTCATGATATTGCATTCTCCATCAACAAGGGTGATAAAGTTGCATTGGTAGGTAATAATGGCGTAGGTAAGTCTACTTTATTGCAAATTGCAGCAGGTGTTCTTGCTCCGACAACAGGCCAGGTGATCAGCCCGGCTAAGCCATGGTATGTGCCGCAGCATTTGGGACAATATGATGAGATGACCATTGCCAAGGCTTTAGGTGTCGACCTGATATTAGCGGCTCTGAAAGCTATAACTGAGGGCAGCGTCGACATTCAACACTTTAACGAGCTGAACGATGACTGGGAGATCGAAGGTAAATTACATTCAGCTCTGGCGGAATGGCATTTGGAGCATCTATCGCCTTCACAAAGACTGCATGAATTAAGCGGCGGCGAAAAGACAAAGGTTTTTTTAGCAGGGATCACGCTTCATGACCCGGAAATCATCTTACTTGACGAACCTTCTAACCATTTAGATACAGTCAGCCGCGATCAACTTTACCGGTTGATCAGTAATAGTCGCGCAACAATGCTGGTTGTAAGCCATGGCCGAGCCCTGCTTAACCTATTACCGGTAACGCTTGAGCTGAGTGCAGGAGGCGTAGAAATTTACGGCGGCAACTTTGATTTTTACCGGGCACAGAAAGTCTTAAAGTTAAACGCCCTGAAAGGTGACCTGCACGAGCAGACCAAAACAATGAAGCAAAGCCAGGCAAAAGCAAGAGAGGTTACAGAAAAAAGACAGCGGATGGAGAGCCGCGGCAAGGCAGAAGGCAAATCCGGCTCGCTGCCCCGCATTATTGCGGGTGGCCTGAAAAGCCAGGCTCAGGGCAGTACAGCAAAGGCCTTGAACGCCCAAAACGAAAAACTGGATCATATCAGCGACACCATCAGGCAAATACGCAGTCAAATTCAGCAATATCAGGTTCTCAAAATAGATATTACCTCATCAGGAATGCATGAAGGCAAGGTGTTGGTTGACGCACGGGAGATCACGTATGGATTTGACAACCATCCTTTATGGGACGCGCTGACGTTTCAAATACGTTCGGGCGACCGCATGCACATCAAAGGTGCTAATGGTGCAGGAAAGACAACTTTACTCAAGATCATTGCCGGGGTACTGCCACCAACGGACGGGCGACTAGAACGGGCAAATTTCAATTATTTGTACCTCGACCAGGATTACACCATGCTAGATACCGAGAAAAGCGTTTTTGAACAGGTACAGCACTTCAACAGCCGGCAATTGCAGGAGCATGAGCTCAGGTCGCTGTTGATATATGCCCAGTTCGATAATAATGCCTGGAACAAAAAGAGCGATGTTTTAAGTGGTGGTGAAAAGATGAAGTTGGCATTATGCTGCTTATCCGTATCGGATCATGCGCCTGATATGCTGATCCTGGATGAGCCGACCAATAACTTGGATATTAAAAGCCTGGAAGTACTGACAGCCGCCGTTAAGGATTTCGAAGGAACTTTGTTAGTGATATCACACGACGAGTACTTTGTAAAGGAAGTTGCCGTAGATAAAATAACAGAACTTAAAAAGTACAATAAATTATAATGCCAGCAAAAGATACAGGGACCGAAGAACTTATTAGATCGACCGCAAAAAAGCTATTCTTTAAAGAAGGAAAATTACACGCTACCACGCAGGACATCGCTGATGCTGCTGGCATGAACAGGTCGGCTGTCCATTATTATTTCAGAACCAGGGATCAGTTGATCGCTTTGGTCTTCGCTGAATCTATGCAAGCCTTGAGCCTGCGATTGGGAAAGGTAATGTCGGCTGAGCTACCTTTCAGGGAAAAAATACAGGGATTGATCGAAGTATTTACAAACGAAATGATGGAATACCCTTTTCAGGAAGTGTTCCTGGTTACCGAGATCAATACTGCCGGGCACGACCTGGTGACAAAAATTGATGAGGGTCCGGTATCGTCCTTTTTGAATGAAATTGAAAAAGAAATGCATTTGGGAACGATTGAAAAAACAGATCCTAAACATTTTCTGATCAATCTTTTCTCATTACTATCCTACCCAATTATGATGTCCCCCATATACCGGCAATTCTTTGGGATGAATGAGCATCAATTCGATGAGCTGATCGCTGAACGCAGGGAATTGATCACGCGAACGATGTTCAAATAAAAAATGCGGAGCATTCCATTGATGCGCCGCATTTTTCTTGATCGTATGCTTATAGGGCTACATTGATCTCCACGTTGATATTCCCATTGGTAGCTTTAGAGTATGGACAGGTTTGGTGTGCAGCCTCTACCACGGTTTTCGCTTGCTCTGCTAATAAGCCGGGTAGCTTCACATTCAAGCGTGCTTGCAGATAAAAACCACCTTCGCCGGTTCCCAGGTCAACTTCTGCATCAACAGCAAGGTCTTTGGGCAGCGGTATTTGCAGGCTTAAGGCATTATGTCGCATCGCCCCGATAAAACAGGCTGACCAGCCGGCGGCAAACAACTGTTCGGGATTAGTACCATTGCCCGGCCCGCCGGGTGTGGAAAGGCTCACGTTTAAGCGGTTATCATTGCTGGTAGCATTACCTTCCCTGCCACCTGTAATATGCACTTTGGCGGTATACAGCACTTTGGTGATGGCTGTTTTGGCAGTGTTTTCACTGCTCACTACATTTTGATTTTCCATTTTATTTAAAGTTTACTTGAGTTTTCTGGTTGAATGTTATTTGGCAAGGCTATCTGCTTCAATAATTGCATTGGCAAATGCTTGCGGTGCCTCCTGCGGCAGGTTATGGCCGATGCCGCCAGTCAGGGTATGATGAATGTATTTGCCGGTAAAGCGCTTTGCATAATCTGCAGGAGCCGGGTGAGGCGCGCCGTTCGCATCGCCTTCCAATGTCACCGTGGGCACGGTAATGGCGGGCGCTAAAGCCAGTTGTTTTTCCAAGGCATCATATTTTGCTTCCCCTTTAGCAAGCCCAAGCCTCCATCTGTAATTATGAATGACAATGGCCACATGGTCCGGATTATCAAAAGCTGTGGCAGAGCGATTGTAATCGGCCTCAGTAAATTTCCAATCTGGTGAAGCGGTCTGCCATATCAACTTGTTGAAGGCTTTAGTATTGGCTGCATAACCCGCTTTTCCACGTTCAGTAGAAAAATAATACTGGTACCACCAGGCTTGTTCTGCTTTTGGCGGCAGGGGAGCTTTATTACCTTGCTGACTACCGATAAGATAACCACTTACTGACACCAGCGCATTAACCCGTTGAGGATATAACGCTGCAACAATATCAGCAGTTCGCGCCCCCCAGTCAAAGCCGCCAAGCGTAGCCTTTTGTATATGCAAGGCATCCATTAATGCGATCACATCTTCAGCTAATGCTGCCTGTTGCCCGTTTCGTACTGACTTTGCTGAAAGAAAGGAAGTACTACCGTAACCTCTTAAGTAAGGTACAATAACATGATATCCTAGCGCTGCGAGTATCGGCGCAACTTTCGCATAGCTGTTGATATCATATGGCCAGCCATGCAGTAAGATAACCGGTTTTCCGTTTGCCGGTCCAACTTCAGTGTAACCCACATCAAGCACACCGGCCTTGATTTGCTTGATTTTTTTGAAAGCTACATTGGAAGTATCTGCATAATTATTTTGATTAACAACAGGCTGAGCTTGTAACAGATCTGAACTGCTAAATAAGATTATGGCGATCATAATGGCCGCTGCGATCATCAAAACGCGGCGACCTGTGGTGGTAATTTCTTTCATGGCAATTGATATTGATAGTATTGTGTTGGAAGATCTTTGTTATGCTCTTTCGAAACTGTTAACCACGTGTTCTGTACCGGCTTTGGTGTAGGTAGCCGGGTAAAGTTTTCTGAACATGATGTAGGTGATGGAAATGGCAGTGAAGGCGATGATGGCATCAACAGTTGGCGCAAATCCAAGTACAGCCAGTTTGGAGAAGAAGGCAAAAGTGATATCGAAAAAGATGCCTGCAAATACCCATTCTTTCAAACGAAGGAAACGACCAGGGGTAAGCAGTACAGCTACGCCTAAAAGCTTAGCTACGCCGAGAATGTAAATGAAGTGCGGCGGGTAACCCAGCTTTACAGTGATGTCCCATACGATAGGGTTTTTAGTCAGCTCAAAGAAACCGCTTGCGCCAAACCAAAGTGAAATAAAGATGGCACCTACCCAGTAAATTGTTTTTGATGTTTTTAAGTTCATGACGTTTTGTTTTTGATTGTTGACACAAAGTTGTGGCAAATCAAACCCCGCCATGAGCAGATAATGGTTCAACCGGACATACTGGAACGCAAGTTAGACATTTACCGATCTGAGCTTAAGAAATGGGTAAAAAAGCACTTCCAAATGCAAAGGCTACCGAATCTATCTGCATATTAATCTTCCCTTAAACGTTGCCTGTGTTCCTTACCCCATTTGATCATATGTAAAATGATATCAGCAAAGGAATGGCAATAGTCGCTGGGCGAATATTCGACCGTCACCGGACTGGTTGGAGTAACCGTACGTTTCAACAATTTATTAGCTTCCATATCTTTCAGTTCGCGCGAT
>JAESTD010000093.1 GCA_016763755.1 Mucilaginibacter sp. | reverse complement strand
TTTATTTTTATTATCATACAAATCATCCGGAATAAATAAAGTTGGTAGCTCCTCCAACCAGTGTTCTGTTTTATAAGAATCGATCGATTTTCCTCAATCTAATGTATCGAGTAAGAAGAGAGAGATTAGAAAAAGCTATCTTAGCTTTAGTTCGCCTGGCGTTAGTAACAGTTTAACATCTTTAACTACGTGGTCCTGAAAAATGAAAACTATGCAAGTGAAAAGCTTTTGCTGCTTGAAAAAGATCAGGCAACAGGGTAGCTTTTGACCAGCTTTACGAAGCGCATTGGCTTTCAGTATACAACGCAGCGTATAAACGTTTGCAGGACGAAGACCAGGCAAAAGATATTACGCAGGACATCTTTTTACAGATCTGGTTAAAACGGGAAGCACTCGATATACAAGATGTCTCTTCCTATCTTTATGTGGCTGTCCGCAATCGGGTGTTTCGCCAGTTCAGCCGCCAAAAGAAATTTGCCGCAATTGAAAGTTTGTTAAGTTCGCCAAACGTTAACAATAATAGTGCTGATTCGGAATTACGAAAAAAAGAATTTCTGATGGCCTATCAAAAACTAACGGACTCATTGTCTGACAGCCAGCGCAAGATCACGCTAATGCGGTTCAACGAAGGCCTTACCACAGACGATATTGCTACACATCTCAACGTTTCCAAAAAAACCGTTCAAAATTAGCTGAGCATGATTTTGAACAGAATGCGGTCCGCACTTTCAGGTTCTATTCTGCTATTATTTTTTTTCAAATAATTTTTCGGGAAAAATTAAATATTGTGTGTCATCTATAAAAAGGCACACTTATGGACGAGATCCAGTTCCGTCAGATTCTGAAAAAATACCTTAAAGGCGAAGCTTCTCAAGCCGAGATAGAGCTGCTACATGCTTATTATGACCTTTTTGAGCAAAAACCTGATGCCTCTGCAAATGTAAATCAGGATGAATTGGATCGCATCAAGAACGAGATCAGGGACACTGTTGATCGCGGGATAATCAACCACAAACCATCATTGTCATATCGCGTAATCAATAAAAATCAATGGCTTAAGATAGCTGCGTTATTTTTAGTATTAGTGAGCGTTGGGGTATATGCGCTCACCAGGCACAGGTCGCTCCAGGAACAATATGCCCAATACGACATCAAACCCGGTACGCATAAAATCACATTGACTTTATCTAACGGCGAAAAATTAGAAATAGATCCGAATAAACAGGGGCAGATCGTTTCGCAGCAAAATACCTCGGTTCGGCAGCAAAAAGGCAACCAGCTTATTTATTCACCTGGTGTAGCTCTGGCTGATTCTGTTGTAAGGTATAATAACATCGATGTTCCCGGAGGCTTGTCTTATCAACTGGTACTTGCCGATGGAAGTAAAGTTTACCTGAACGCAGGGTCGTCATTACGTTATCCAGTATCGTTTTCTGCAGATACACGAACCGTTGAATTAAGCGGAGAGGCTTATTTTGAGGTAGCCCATGATGCACACAAGCCCTTTATTGTGAAAGCATCAGGCCAGCAGATTAAGGTATTAGGAACACATTTTAACGTTAAAGCCTACGCCGATGAACCGGGAATAAAAACCTCTTTATTATCCGGAAGCGTGCAACTGGCAGCAGGTAACCAAACTGCGATGTTGAAACTGGGAGAAGAGTCTTTTTTGAGCACAAATCGGGGCCAGGCTGATTTCAAAATATCACTTATCGAAGATCTTGAAGAGATTGTGGCCTGGAAAAATGGCTATTTCCAGTATGATAACGCTGACCTGAAAACAATAATGGCCGATTTTTCAAGATGGTACGGAATAAAGGTGAAGTATGAGGGGAAAATACCTAAACGCACGTTTTCAGGGGCGATTCATAAAAACCTGAGTTTATTACAGGCTCTGGATATTTTGGATTATACGGATTTGCACATCAAACTGAATGAAGATCAGTTGGTCATTTCTGATAATTATATTAACTGATTAACTAACTATTAAAATTAACTAATTACAAACGCTATGAAAAAATATCTACGATGTTGTTGAGGTGAACCACCCAGGAGTTATAACATAAAAAACCGTACCCCAACGGCAATCGGGGCACGGTAAAACGTTGAATTAACTCAGTCATCCCGCGAAAGATGAAAATCAATTTTTAATAACTATTTGATGCATTAACTCAACACAACAAAAGTAATGATTTTACATGCTTTTACACGAACCGCGTGCGCTTCTGTCACGCGTTCTTTTCACAAAGTTCAATTGGTCATGAAGCTAACCACTGTTTTTCTACTGCTTTTTATGATGCAGGTAAGCGCCAAAAGCTATAGCCAGATCACGCTGAACGAGCAAAACACTTCGCTTGAAAAAATATTAAGATCGATCAAAAAGCAAACCGGGTATTCGTTCTTTTACGATAGCGAAGACATCAGGGACGCCCGCGTATCTGTCCAAATCACAGATGCTCCTATTGACCAGGTGCTTTCTCTTTGCTTCAAAAACCTGCCTATCGATTTTAAGATCATTCAGAATAATGTGGTGCTTAAGAAAAAGCAGCCATCTATCCTGAGCAGGCTTGCTAATATGATCTCCCTGTCCATGGACATTAAAGGCGTAGTTTCTGACCAGGCAGGCCCTTTGGCCGGGGTAACTGTAACGATAAAAAGATCAGCGTCATCTCCGGCATATTTAACAACCACAACAAACGATAAAGGCGAATTTTATTTGCCAAACGCTAAAGAAAATGATGTGCTTACGTTTTCTTACGTTGGTTATAAAACACAAGTTGTTGTGGTTAAAGACCAGACCTCGTTAAGTGTACAGCTTGAAAAAGATGTTGCAGGTCTTGAACAAGTAGTTGTTGTAGGTTATGGAACAACTCAGCGCAAAGACCTTACAGGGTCTGTTTCGGTGATCAACCCAAAACAAATTGAGGATGTACCATTCACAACGGTAGACAATGCACTGGCCGGAAAGGCGGCTGGTGTTCAGGTTACTAAAACCGATGGCTCACCGGGTGGCGCGGTTAGGATCAGGATACGTGGTTCAAGTTCCCTGCTCGGCGGTAACGACCCCTTGTATGTAATTGATGGTGTGCCGGTGCAGATCAACTCTAATTTTAAATCACCGGGTTTTGATGTAAGCAGCCCGGTAGGTAACGATGTAACCGGATCAGGAGGTGTAAGTACAGCACTATCTACTTCATTTGTTAACGGCTTAAATAGTCTTGGCGGGCTTAATATCGACGACATCGAATCGATATCTATCTTAAAGGACGCGTCGTCAACGGCTATATATGGTTCTAAAGCTGCAAATGGCGTAGTGATCATTACCACCAAAAAAGGTAAAAAAGATATGAAGCCGGTTATACAGGCCAGCTATTACTCTACGGTAACCACGCCAATTACACCCAAAGTGCTTAACGCGCAACAATACCGTGAATTGATGACCGAGGCAGCTCAAAATGATGCAGATTCTCGCACTGCGGCAGGCAAAACTACTTTCCCGGCTAATACAACGGCTATTTTAAATGATCCTTCATCATTTTTCGGAACGGCGAACACAGATTGGATCAAAGCGGTAACCGGTAATACCATATCGCATAATGCAGAAGTTTCTGTGCAGGGTGGCAGCAGTACAACCAAATATTTCAGCTCCATCTCTTACAACAATGCACCGGGCGTTGTAAATAATACCAGCTATAACAGGCTGGCAGGTAAGATCAACCTGGAAACTGAGATCGGATCAAAATTCAGGTTGATAACGAATGTTATCATCGGATATACAGACCAGAATATTGGCAATGGCGCTTTTGACCAGGCGTTAAAGGCCAGGCCTGATTATGCACCTTATGATGCGGCAGGCAATTTTACTGATTTTTCTAATGTGGGTTACTCATACCTCGGCTTTCAAAATCCGGTAGCGTTGCTTACAGCCACCAATAACGCTAAAACCTTATCCATATTAGGTTCGCTATCGGCGTTATATGACATCACTAAAAGCTTGCAGTTTAAAAGTACGGTATCGCTCAACTCGCAAAATTATAATCAGCGTAACTATACCCCCAGCTATGTGGATATCGGCAGCTTTTACGGTAGCGTAGCCAATGAGGGTGGTATTGGCAGCAATACAAATAGCCGCTTAACCAATTGGTTCCTGGAAAACACGCTTACTTACACCAAGCAGTTTAATGAGAACAAAACCTTGAACGTTTTAGCGGGACAGTCTTATGAAACCCGTAAAACCAGCTTTTTTAGTGCAACGGCAACCGGCTATCCCAATGATAATGTGCTTAACAGCTTGTCATCAGCGGTATCTCCGCTTTTGGTGCGTGGTGATGATCCATCATCGCCGCAAAGTTATTTGCTGTCTTTTTACTTGAGGGCTAACTACGGGTTAATGGATAAATACCTGTTTACTTTTACCGGCCGTACAGACGGTTCATCGAAACTTGGGCCGGGTAACAAATTTGGGTACTTCCCTTCGGGAGCGTTTGCATGGCGTTTGTCGAAAGAGAATTTTCTTAAAAATGTGAACTGGATAGATGAGATAAAGATCCGCACCAGTTATGGCCTTACCGGTACCCAGAACATTGGCGACCAAATGTACCGCACTTTATACAGCCCTTACTCGTACGGCGGTGTAAGCGCTTTATTGCCAACCCAACTGGGCAATAAGGATATACGATGGGAAACAACAAAAGAGGCCGATGCCGGTATAGATATAGCGTTGTTCAAAAACAGGCTTTACGCAACGGTTGATTACTACAACCGCCATACCGACGGAGCATTGCTGTCTTTACCGGTTTCACCAAGTAGCTCTTATACGTCTCTTTTAAGAAATGCCGTAGGACTGAAAAACACCGGTCTGGAAGTTACTTTAGGCGGAGATATCATTCGTTCAAAAGATTTTAAGTGGAGTAGTTCAATTAACGTAACCTGGTTAAAATCGTTAGTAACCAAACTTAATAAGGATGCCGACCTTACCCAGATAGGCGACCTTACCGGGATGGAATACGGTAACACCACGCTTATCGAGGGCAAACCGCTTGGCTTGATAACA
>JAESTD010000092.1 GCA_016763755.1 Mucilaginibacter sp. | reverse complement strand
TTTCTGTGGGGTTTGATAAATTTGAGTAACCGATTCTAAACACCTACCATTACCACTATGAAAAAACAACTACAAACCTTGGTTTTACTCTCCTTGATATTACTCGGAGCTTGTAAAAAAAGCGAACAGCCCTTATTGCAAAATCATGATGCCTCTGCTTCCTTGAGTACGAGTACGGGATTACCACCCTTATCGGTGATCACCATTGCAGGCCAGCCATCCAAGTACGGGTTTGAGGATGGCAAGGGTGATCAAGCCAGGTTTAATTTCCCACAGGGTATTGACATTGCTGAAAACGGTGATCTCTATGTTGCGGAATTCTCAAATGACGCGGTCCGTAAAATTACGCCTGATGGTACCGTTTCCACATTGAATATCCCTGCTGCTACGGATGGAGAAACACTTAAAAACCCGGTTAAGGTATTGGTGTTAAAGGACGTGACCATTAATATTTTGACTTTTTATCTGACGTTTACGACAAACCCTGTACCAAAGCATAGGTTGTGGATATTGAAACCTTCTGGTGAGTTGTTAACGCCTGAGAGCCAGGTGAATTACTATACGTATACCTACTTTAATATGGCTAAGGATCCCTTTAGTAATTATTTACAGTTATGCGGATACCGGTACGTGACCGGCCATGAAAGTTACCAGCAAGGATTTATCGAGAGTGCGGAGATCGTAAATGGCGTAGTGGGACAGCATCCTTACACACCGCCGAGAGATTCGTTGACGACAGAGAGCCTGGAAGCGCCGGGAGTTACGCAGATTTTCTGTGGCAATAATGGTGTCAAGTATATCGTCATCCGTAACCGGTATGTTTATAAGCTGACCAAAAGTGGGGTATTTACCCGTATCTTCCGGGACCTTGACTTGAGAGGGATCAATGACCTCGTCGCAACGAATGACAGCAGGACTTTATACATGGTCGTTCGGGGAGGTGATATCGTCAGTATTTCCAATAACAAATTAACAAAGCTCGTTGGCCTTACCGCTTACGCTTCTAATCCGGATGGGATCGGCAAAAATGCACAGGTCAGCGCAGTGAATATCGCGTTGTCCAGGGACGAAAGCACGCTGTATTTTACGGATTATAACCACACGGTGCGGAAACTTATCCTGAGGTAGCTTACCCATTGTTTTACTTATCAACCTATGGATCATGAAGAACATTTATTTTCGCAAAACTGCGTTCATCGCGCTGATCGGCAGCTGTATCGTCGCCTGTAAAAACACCGATGTAAACCCGGATAGCAGGACCGCTTTGGATGCGATCGGCCCGCGGGGTACGACCGAGGTGACCCATGTTATACCCGCAGCCGGGCACACGTTTACCGATGTGCAGATCTGCTACGATGGTAAAGTTTTCCTGCTGGAAAACGGCCGCTTGAAACGGCTGGAGGGCGCACAATTAACAGATGTGAGTGTCCCGCAAGGTTTTTACACGGACTTTAGCCCAACCTATCTGGCGATCTCCAAGGACTTTACGTTTTACTTCCGCAGCCCGGACGCGATCAAGATCGTAAAAGGCGGCAAGTTACTCAAGTCTTATCATGTTGGACAGGCACCTTTACAGGATTTTACGGAACAGACTTTCGGAAGTTTAGAGCTCGCCGTGGATGAAGCAGACCAATCCCTGATCTTCGGAACGGTCAGGCGGGGCTTTGATCCCATCCTGTTCTCGCTTTATAAACTGACTAAGAAAGGGCAGGTGGGCTTTATCCCGCTTGATGAGAGCGATGAATCCCCACAGGCGTTCATGACCTGCTTTACCATCGGCGCACCGGGAACCTTATGGAGCTCAGGCTTAGGTGCCTTTACGGAATATTATTACAGCATTCTTTATAAAAATAGCCTGGGCAGCGATCCCTTTACCTACGCCAGCCCGGTCGCTTACGGATATCCGTTGAATAGCAATCACGATACAGCGCTGCCGGAAGGCCCTATCAACAAAGTAACCATTCCGGTGATCGGCAGCATCAAGATCACCAAAGATGCAAAGGTCATGTACCTGAAAACCGGGGAGTATAATGCTGCCGGTCAGGCGGGTGTATCCAGCTTTGGCAATATTTACCGTGTCCGGAACGATTCGATCATCAAGATCGCGCAGAATGTGGAGAACAAAAGGATCGCGATCACGAACGATAACAAAACGCTTTACCTGGCCGGGAAGGGTCTCGACAAGATAACGCTAAATGGGCAGTGAAGGTCAATTGTTTTAGAATTTTAAGCGGACTTTGCTTGTAACCATGCGGCCCCGCTTTCCAGGTCCCCGAAGAACCTGGTCTCGACCAGGCCGGGGGGCGTGTCTGCAGCCTTTTCAGCGGACATCCGGCTGAAGGTACTCGGGGAATACACCCAGGCGAAATAGCGCAGACCTGCTTCGACCATCTGCGGGAACCAGACCTGGGCGGCCCAGTCAGACGCTTCCGACCAGCTTCCCAGAACGTGCGTATTGTCATTCAGTACTTGATCAACACCGGCTTTCCTCAGCATCTCCAGCATTTTGATACCGCCGCGCTGGACGCTTTCCACATCCTGGAACCCCTTCCAGTCAACGTCCAGTCTTGACCATTCGATATTATGCCTGATCGTGATCGACCGGTCATCATAATAGCCCTCAGATTCCGTTACGGTATCTTCCTGGTCATGCTGCAGCGGCAGGCGGAAATAAAAAGTTGAACCTCCGCCTTCGGTACTTTCGATCCATAAGGTGCCGTTGTGGCGTTTGATGATCTCGGAGGATATGTAAAGGCCAAGACCTAATCCCTCGAAGCGCATCGCTGTATTATCTACCCGGTAGTACCGGCCAAAAAGATGCTCGATGTGTTCGCGTGCGATGCCGATACCAAAATCCCGTACCGAAACAACGACCCCGGTACCCTGGACGGTGGCATTGACCAGAACCTTTGTCGCCCCCGGCGAGTATTTGACCGCGTTACTCAGGATATTATTGACCACCTGTTCCAGCCTTAAGCGGTCGCCGGAAAAACGGAGCTCGTCTGCCTGTTCCAAAACGATCTCGTGTCCTTCACTTTTCAACTGCACGCTCTCCATGGATTCCAGCAGCATTTCCCTGAAATCGAAAGGTTGTATATCATAAACCATCTTACCGGCGTTGATACGTGTTACGTCAAGCAGGTCATTGATCAGTTTTTCCAGTCTGAAGATATGATGGGTCGACTTATCCAGGAACGTCGCCAGTTTCTCCGCCTTATTCATGCGCTGCATGATCTGATTGAAGGCCTTGATACTGGTCAATGGGGTTTTCAGTTCGTGGCTTGCGATCGACAGGAATTCATCTTTCTTTTGCTCGTTACTTTTCTGGGTCCCGATATTGGTATTGGTACCTAACCAGGAAACGGTCTTTCCGCCTTGCTGGTAGGCACGCGCACGGGCCAAATGCCAGATATACTCACCGTTTTTCATCCGTAAGCGGAACTCGACCTGGTATTCCTGTCCGCTTGAAAGCGACCTTTGCCAGGCGCTCATTGTGGCTGCGACATCATCGGGATGGATAAAATTTTCCCAGCCTTGCCCGACGATCGAATCGCCATTTTCCCCGAAATCTTCGGTTACCACTTCGTTCACATAATTCAATCGGCCATCCGGCGTGGCCGTCCAGACCTGCTGGGGTATGGCATTGAGCATGAACCGGAAGCGCTCTTCACTTTGTTCCAGTTTCAGCTTGCTGATGAATTGCTCGGTCACGTCCTGGCATAAGATCATGACGCCGCTGACCTCGCCGTTGGATTCCCGGTAAGGTTGATAGGTAATATTCAGAAAACCGCTGATCGTGTCCGCGTCGCTGTAGACCCGATAGGGCTGGTCCGTCAGATAAAGCGGCTCACCGCTGTCCAGGACCCTTTCTATAAAAGGCTTGAAAGTACCTTCGGCTTCAGGTATATTATCAAAAAGCGGTTTATGCTCCAGTTCAGCGATCGTACGCCCGATCAGCTTCGCGTAGGTTTCGTTGACGATAAGTGTCTTGAGCTCCTTACCCGTAACGAGTATGATACCGACGGCGGCATCCCTCACCAGGTTCCTGAACCGCTCGTCACTTTCCGCCAGCCCGTAAAGCGTGCGCTGCAGATGGGTTTGTGTTTCGCTTAACTCTTCGTTTGTAGCGGCCAGTTCTTCGTTCGCCGAAGTGAGTTCCTCGTTCGCAGCATTGATCTCCTCGTTCAGCGCCTGCTGTTCTTCATAGCTATCTTCCAGCTGGCGCGTACGGTCGGCAACCCTGATCTCCAGTTCATTGGTAAGGGCACTTAAACGCTGCTGGGTTTGCTGTAATTCTTCATTGGTAGCGATGAGTTCTTCGTTGGCCGCACCCAATTCTTCATTCAATGCCTGCTCCCGCAGGTAAGCATCATTGATCTCGTTGGCATAGGCATTGTTCAGGATCGTACCCGCCTGTTTGCCCACCGCTTCCAGGAATTGCAAATAGTCCTCATCCAGCCGCTTGCGCGGCGACACGCCTAAGATCATATAGCCCTTTACGCGGGTATCTCCGCCCGAAACAGGAACGATCACGGCTTCTTTAACGGGTTCGCCGTGATGGCTCATGACCGGCTTGGCTAAGTAGGCATCGAGATCGTTGATCGCCACTGACTTTCCTGCAAAGCCTGTGGCTTCCGCCAGGGAAGCCATGGCGGGCAGCGCAATTTCGGGGACCGACAGCTGCCCGCTTAAGGGAACAGGATGGCCGCCGGGTTCACTGCCTGAAAATAACGCGCAAAAGGGGATATCCTCCGGCGCATTCCCGAGGATCCTGCAGATCAGTGCAGTGGCTTCAAAAACGCCGGCTGACTTGTTCAGGTTTTCCCAAAAGGAAAGCAACAGCGCGTTACGGCGCTCATGGATATGGCGGTAGGTCGTTTCGATAACGGCGTTGAACACGCCGCCGACACTTCCGTCCGCTGCCACGATCGGTGACAAGGTATAATCAAAATAACATTCTTCTTTATAACCGAAACGGTTCATCAGCAAGAGGGCATCCGGCTGCCTGATCGACTCGCCTGTTTTTAGAACAGCATTGAACTGACCGATGAGCCCGTCCCAGATCTCCGGCCATACCACGGCACCCGGTTTGCCAAGCGCCCAGGGATGCTTGCCGCCGGGAATGGAACTCCAGGCATCGTTATAGATCAGGGTGAAGTCCGGACCCCAGTAGATCGCGATCGGGAAACTGAATTTAGGCTGATACTCACCGCGGATCTCAAGCTCTCCGGCCATTGACCCGGTGAACCGGCAGGGGTTTGTGACCAGTCCATGGCCCTGACCAGGTCGCCGGCATGACCGCCTCCCCGGAGAAAAGTATAGGTTTGCGTAGACAATTATTTTATCGTTAACAGTTTTTCGTAAAATTAGGATCCGGCCCGAATGCTGATCGCAGCGGCATGGTGTCAAAACGCGGGAGATGAGGCAAATGTTTGGCAGATCTGACATAAAAGAATGGCCCTTACCGGGTTTGGGATGAACATCATCCCTGATAACGTTAAGCAAAGACTGGAAGTCCTGGAACGATTTAGGATTTTGGGATTGAAAATGGATGTAGCATTCGTCCGCTAATGTTATCTTAAGAAACTAAAACCTCATTACCGGGTTGTTCTAAGAAAGCAAGTGTTATGAAAAACCCATTCAAACAAGAAGACAGCAATAGTTTCCTGATCCCAGGCTTATTGATCGGCGCGATGTTCGCCGGTGCGATCACTTACCTCTATATCAAAAAGAAAAGTGACCTGATAGCGGAAGCCAACGAATTGAAGGCACATGCAAAAGACTATCTGAAAAAGAAGGAAGGTAAGCTGAAGAAACACAAGAGCGACATCGACGAAATCGCTGAACATGGTCGAACTGAATAGTTAATCATCCGGTGTAACGACCAACTGTTTCAGCAGGTTTTCGAGCCCCCTGCCGTCTTTGATGGTTTTGCCGGTTGCCCACCCGGAATAAGGATAGTATCTGATCGTACTTCCGGCATGCTCAAACTGCAGCTCGGTCGCATCAATGACCTTGACCACAAAGCCTAATTCAGATAGCTTGTTGATCGCCGTTTCTGTTCTTTTGGGCTCCAAGCGGGCTTGTTTTTCGGCGTTCAACCGATCGGTTTTGAATTGCGCAAGGGTATCCAAATAAAGGTTGAAGCGATGCAGGTCTTCCCGGATAAAGGACAGTTTAACGGCCAAGGTGTCGGAGGAAAGCCCTCCGTTCTCATTGTAGTATTTTTCGATAAGGCTGAGATGCGTACCTTTCGGGTGATCGAATATGTTGGAAAGCTCAAGGTGAAGCTTGATCGCCTTAAAATCATCCTTGGGATAACCTGGTTCTGGTGCCATGTGATCGTCGTTTGATCAAAGATAATATTTGCCGGTCACATCTATCCGGATTTTCAGCGGTCTTCCCCTTCAAAATAACTTTCATGGACCAGGTAATAACCGTGAACCTTCGCAAGCACTAAGGGTTGGTTTTTATTGCAGTCATATCCTTGTTCCGCGATCCTCGTTTTATTCTGGGAGGCACAGATGCTTTCCGCATAGGCTTTGCGCCGGTGCGCGTTGATGACCTCGTAGTTGTGCTGACCAAAGATCTGGTTGCCGTTAACGATCAGATATACCTTCCTGAATTTTCTCTTCGCCATTTTACAAAATTGAAAAATCATTTTGAATTGCTAAAATTATTAGCATAACTTTGTATCAACAAAACGAACGTTATGGTGGAGAGATTTGAACTGATCAACAAAGAGGGAAGGAACCTCATGCTTTGTCCCAACCAGCACTTGATGATCGAGGTCGCGGCCGTTAAAGATGTGCCTGCATATCTCGAAAATGATATCGTTTATATCGGCCATTACAAACAAGATCCCATTCACCGGCAAGACCTGAACGTCGTATTTAAGGTTCACTGCCCGGAAATGATCACCTGCCCGCAGCCGCTGACCCATGACCTGATCACCGCTGCTGTGAGGGCATGGATCAAGGAAATGACCAAAGGGCAGCCATTCGATGACCTACGTTTTACCCCACCCTACCGGGAGCGCTACCTGGACGTGCACCATGACACGGATCCGGCTAAAGTTCCTGACGCGGTCAAAGAATACCTGCAAAGTGCCGCGTTTAAAAACGGGATCGACTTCTACGATTGGCAGGACGCGAAAATTAAGGCCGCAAACAATTAAATCAATGCTGATGACTTACAAAGAGCGTAAAGAGATCATCGCCATCAACAGGAGAGCAGGCTCTGATTTGACGGACGAACAAATTGTGGCCTTATATGAGCAATTCCAGCAGGAAGATAAATGGGACAGAGATGAAGCCTGGCTATCCGAAGAGGAGTTGCAAAAAATACACCTGGCGAAGAAGGGAAAGTAAACGATGGTCGTTAAGGTCTATAAGATGGGCGAGATCAGCCCCGGCCGGCCGCTTGCCGGGTTTTGGATCCATGCCGCTTTTGAAAGTCCCGGGACGGATTATGAGGAAGACCGGATCAGCCTGGATGATTATGTAAGTGAACATCCTAACGCGGTCTACTATATCAAGGTCGATGGTGACTGCCTGGAATATTCCGGCATCGAAAGCGGCGACCTGCTCGTTGTCGACAAAAGCCTGAGCCCGCGCAACGGCGATGTGATCATCGGCGTGCTGAACGACAGCCATATACTGGCCTGCTATATCGAATTCGAGAACAAAAAATATTTAATGCCCGATAACCCCAAGTACGCACCCCACCTGATCAATGAGTACGACCGCTTTACAATTGAAGGAGTTATCCCGCATACTGTCCTCAACCAAAGGAGACAGAACCCTGTACGCGTTGATCGATTGCAACAACTTCTACGTCTCCTGCGAACGCGTATTTCAGCCTGAATTAAGGAACAAAGCCGGCGTAGTGCTCAGCAACAACGATGGCTGCGCCATTGCCCGCAGCCAGGAAGCCAAAGACCTGGGTGTAAAGATGGGCACGCCATACTTTGAGCTGGAGAAGCTGGTGGAGCAGGGAAAGTTATGGTTCCGCTCCTCTAATTACACCCTTTACCAGGATATGATGCGCCGCGTCACCGGCATCGTATGCGAAATGTGGCCGGAGATGGAAATCTACAGCATCGACGAAAGCTTTGTCGATCTCTCCATGTTCCATGCCCATGACCTCGAGGATATGGCCACATTACTCAGAAAACGCATTCTCCAGCAAACCGGCATCCCGGTTTGCGTAGGCATCGCGCCAACCCGTACCTTAGCCAAGGTCGCCAACCGCATCGCCAAAAAGCATTTTAAAGCCACCGGTGTTTGTGTGCTGAACAGCCCGGAGCGCACCCTGTTCGCTTTAGAAAATCTGCCCATAGAAGATGTATGGGGGATAGGCCCGCGCAACGCGGCCAAGCTGATCAAGATCGGCATACAGACGGCAAAGGCCTTCGCCGATGTCAACAATTACGAATACATCCACCAACGTTTCACCATCACCGGCCTCCGTACCTGGTACGAACTCAACGGCAGATCAGTACTCTCCATGGAATACCTGCCGCCCGATAAAAAAGGGATCTGTACCGGCAGAAGCTTCGGGGAAAAAACCGACAATTACCAGGTGATCGAAGATGCCCTCTGTGCCTTCGTCCAGAACTCGGCCCCCAAACTCCGTGCGCAAGGTTCCCTATGCGGACAGTTGCAGGTATTCCTCCAGACCTCCCAGTTCGAGGTCGTACACAAGATCAAAAGCGCGGCCCACCACATGGACCTGGCGATCCCTACAAACCTGACACAGGAACTGATCCACTACGCCGTCCAATGCCTGAAACGCATTTACCGTCCCGGATATCCCTATCAAAAAGTAGGTGTTTTCATGACCAAACTTTCTCCGGCCTCCGCCGGTCAGATGTACCTGCTCGAAGACAACGAACGCCGCGATAAAATGCTCAAAGTATCCAAACTCGCCGACAAGCTCAACGGCCTCATGGGCAAAGATATGGTCCGCTTTGCCGCCATGGGCTACGACCGGCAATGGAAAATGCGCCAAGGCTATTTAAGCCAGCGATATACGACGAGAATTGATGAGGTGTTGAGGGTTGGGTGGATTTGAAGGTTTAGACCTTGGTATAAGAAATCGTTGTCGAAAATTTATTTAGTTTATCCTCATCAGATGAGAATATAAATTGGTTGACATTCTTAAGGATCATATTATTGATCCGTTTAACTATATCGTCAGGTGCCGGTCTATAAATAATATTTTTGTAGTTCATATCTTCATAGTATTTTAAGTCTATTTTCTCATCTTTAATTACTAAGCAGCAGCAATCCGTCAAAGGAAAGATGAAAAAAAAGTCTTCAGAGAATTTTGTGTTGTGGACAACGTCAGCACTATCTAAGCAAAATCCAGGATTATCAGATGTAAAAAAACCATGATCTGACGTGAATACCGCCCATTCATGGTAAAGCAAGGTAGACACCACTCTATCATGTAATGAATCAGGCATGATCAACGATACGATGTGAGTCGCTCTTATAGAATCGGCACTGTTTAATTTGTTAAAAAGCTCGTTTTTATAATTTTCAATAGAAATTTTAAACGCGGTTAAATCTTCACTCAAATTAAATGGTGGGTCTAATGTCTCGTTCAATAATTTCTTGATCACTTCTGGATAACTACGACTGACAATGTTTTGTCTAAAATAATTATTTCGTACTTTAAAATCGAATAAAGCATATAACAACATGCTTGCATCATTGACATTGATCACCAAGCTGCGATTCTGGAATAATTCGATGATTTTTTTGAATTTCTGTTCATATGAATGAAATTTTTTTTCTAAAAAATAGGGATCAAAACCTTCATAGGCAGGATATTGTTGCTTAAAAGTAATGTCCAAAGTATAATAATGAGGTTTATAGCAAACCATGCCAGCAGTTTTCTTTTTAGCACTTGGAAGTTTGCCCAATGAATATAGATTGGTATCTAAACTAAAAAAGTGGTTGTTTTTATTGTAAAATCCTTTTAGATAGGCTTCTGGTATTATGTGCTGGTCTTTCATTAATGTTATCCATCTTTTGCTTGTCACAAACTGTTCTCATCTACGTCAACAATTCTTCCCGGTGTATTAGCCCTTACTGCCGACCGCTCTGAGAACATTAAGTCGTCCGGATAGGGCTGAAGCAATTGCAGTAGTTCTGCAGGCGAAACGTCCTTACTCAGCCAAAGTGCCTCGTCTTGCTTGTTTAATATTACCGGCATACGCTTTTTATCGTGGATGGCGCCAACGGTTTCATTAGATTCTGTGGTAATGATGGAGAAGCTGTAATAAGGAAGATCATAACCCTCACCAACCCATTTGCTCCATAAACCTGCATAAGAGAATATCGGCCGGTCTTTCAAGCCAAATTTGTAAACCTGGTTTTCTGAGGGTGCAGACACTTTATCTAATTCGTAAAAGCCTGTTGCCGGCACCAGCACCCGTTTGTGGTTAACAAATAATGGTATCCAAAGCTTACTATCCATGATCTTATCATCACGGGTGTTGAAGGTTGCCTTCACAGCTTTTGGTGATTGCGCAAAGTGCGCTACCAATTGGAAATGCATGAACTGCAATTTGTTGGGTTCGTCAGCCGTGATTACCGGCATGCGTTCGGTTATCCTGGCGTTTATTGTCGGCGTGAATGGCTCTGTAAGCTCAGCTGCATAGGCGGAAAGGATCTCCTTTTCAGCTGCTTCGAGGACGTATCGTGCACACATGCGTTCAATTGGTTTTCAACTAAGCTACGAAATACGTTGAAAAATATGTCCATAAAGCACAACACCTTGGTTATTCGTATAACCAAGGTGTCCGGGCCGGGGGAGGTGTTTAATCAATAGTTACATGTTTATACGACATTTGTAACCCCTGTGTTACATCCTTATAAAAAAAACCTTCGAATTTTCATCCGAAGGCTACTATTGCCTGCTAAG
>JAESTD010000091.1 GCA_016763755.1 Mucilaginibacter sp. | reverse complement strand
TCGGAGCCACTAACATAAGTTGCTGCCTCTGATGACAGGAACAACACGGTGTTGGCTATCTCATCTGCAGTACCTAATCTTTGCAGAGCGGTAAGGGTAGCGATGTGCGCTTTTGCTTCAGCCGGTAATGCACCTTCCAAACCAGGGGTTTGTATCGGGCCGGGGCTAACAATGTTTACGCGGATCTTTCTTTCGGCCAGTTCATTGGCAGCTATTTGCGCAACTTTATTAAGCGCACCTTTGGTTGATGAATAGATGCTGGTGCCCAGGTTTGACGCTGTGGCCACCACCGAAGAAGTGAATACTACTGATGCACCATCTTTTAAATATGGCAGAAACTTTTGCAGCGTAAAGTACGGACCTTTTACGTTAGTGTTAAACTGATAGTCGAATTGCTCTTCGGTAGCCTGTTCAATTGGCGCAAAGGTGGCTACACCTGCGTTAAGAAAAAGCACATCAAGTTTTTGGCCGCTTTGAGCAAAAGCCTGTTCAAGCACGGCTATGTCAGCAACTTTTGAAGTATCAGACAATACGGTTTTCAAGTTAGAGCTATTGATCTCTGCTGCTGCTTTCTCCAGGTTATCTGCTTTGCGGCCGGTTATCCAAACATTGGCACCTGCGTTTATAAATGCTTTTGCGGTTGCGAAACCTATACCTGTGGTTCCGCCGGTTATTACTACATTTTTGTTTGCGAAATTCATTGTTATATATTTTAAAATTTACGCCACAAACTTATAGTGATTAAATTTATTTTAGTTACTTTGTAACCAAAAGTAACAGTAACATTTGAGTAACCAAGTAACTTATGACTGACACCGCTATAGAAATTACAGAAGCATTACCAGTTTGTTGTCCCATAACCAATAAAAAAAATGTAATGGCCGTGCACGATGCCATGGATGTGCTGAATGGTAAGTGGAAGATCTCAATCATTTCATCCATCTGCTACTTCAATAAGCGCAGGTTCTCTGATATATTAAACGATGTTGAGGGTATCTCCAACAAAATGCTGAGCAAGGAACTGAAAGAACTGGAAGCCAATAAACTGATAAGCCGCGAAGTATTAAACACCCAACCCATAACCGTTGAGTACAGCTTGACCAATTACGGGTTAACCTTACGTGATATTATTAATATGTTGTCCGCCTGGGGCGTAAAACACCGCGAAGTAATTGTAGGTAAACGTAGCGAAGCTTAGCTGGCAACAGCAAGCTTTTCGTGCTCCAACAGGTCTAACAAAGCCTTTTCGGCGAGGTTCAGTTCTGCCGAGTGGATATTCTTTTCGCCATCCAGTTTATCAATGTATTTGAAAATGGTTTTATCCTCGTAGCTTTTGATTACAGATGGGTGCACATAATACTTTTTACAAACCGTACGGGTATTGCCTAAGTTAATGGCTACCTCATCAAGCACGCTCACAATTTTGCGTTTACACTCGGTAAAGGTATCAAATTCGCCGGCTTCTTTAAAGGCGTACAGGGCGCTCACGCTGCCTGCCCATGTGCGGAAATCCTTGGCGGTGAAATCCTCACCAGTTATCTCCTTAAGATAATCATTTATGTCGCCCGAGCCAATGGTGCAGCGGCTGCCATCTTCCTGATAATATTGAAAAAGCTCTTTACCGGGTATGTCGCGGCATTGCTTAACCAGCCGCGCCAGTTTTTTACTTTGGAGCGCTACCTTATGCATCACCCCTTTTTTGCCCTTAAACTCAAAATTCATCTTTGAGCCTTCGATTTTAACGTGTTTATCCATCAAAGTAGTTAAACCAAATGAGCCGTAAAGCTTTTTGTAAGATTCATTTCCCACGCGGATGCTGGTTAGTTCCATTAAGCGCACTACGAGCGCCACCACTTTTTCGTGGCCAAGATTATGGCGGTTAAGGTCATGATCAACCTGTTTGCGGATGGCAGGCAAATGTGCCGCAAAAGTTTGCAGGCGATGATATTTTGACTGATTGCGGATCTGGTTCCAGTGTGTACGATAGCGGTATTGCTTGCGCCCGGCAGCATCGGTACCAGTAAACTGCAGGTGACTGTTATCATAAGGCGAGATCCAAACATCGGTATAGGCCGGTGGTATTACCAGGCTGTTAAAGCGATGGATAAGTTCTTTATCCTTTACAGTTTTACCATCTGCATCAACATACGTCCAACCTTTGCCTGATTTTTTGCGGGTATAGCCCGGCGTTGAGTCTGATACATACCTCAGCCCCACTGCTTTTGCCGTAATTTTCGGATCGCGGCCTATCTTCTCTAACTTTTGTATCAGGCGGTTCATGTGTTAGGGATAACATGATTTCAAGTCGAAAGTTTTAAGTCGGGAGTCTTAAGTTTTGATTTATAAGAAAATAATTAAACTATCTACAGAATGTCAAGGCGAGCTTGTCGAACCATTCATCGCGCGAAGGAGTCTTCGACAGGCTCAGACTGACAAACCCACAAAAAGGTGTACTTTCGACTAAAGACTCGGGACTTAAGGCTAAATACTTTTCAAAACCCAACCACATACTCAACCTGGTCGGCGTGCACATCCAGGTGCGTTACAAAACGGATGCGGTGTTTATCTGTACTGCCTGCTTTTATGCCCTTGGCGGCAAGTTTTACCAAAACAACATCGGCAGGTTCAATGGTATCAAATAGTACAATATTGGTTTCAACAGGGATGATATTACTTACCCATTGGCAGTTGGCTAATTCATCTGCCAGGATGCGGGCATGGGCGTGGTCTATCTGCAAGCGCTCCACCTGATGATCAAGCGCGAAGATACCTGCAGCAGCCAAAAAACCTGCCTGGCGCATGCCGCCGCCCAGCACCTTACGGATACGGCGGGCATATTTAATGGTTTCTTTATCGGCAAGCAAAACCGAGCCCACGGGTGCCCCTAATCCCTTTGATAAACACACCGAAATACCATCAAAGTGATTACCATAATTAACGGCTTTATCGCCGGTATGTGCAAGGGCGTTAAAAACACGGGCACCATCCAGGTGCAATTTCAGACCGCGCTCCTTACAAAGCGCAGCGATAGGTGCAATCTGGTTAAGCGTGTAGCATGCGCCGCCGCCTTTATTAACGGTATTTTCTAACACTACCAAACTGGTATGCGGGCAGTGAATGTTCTCGGCGTTTATCTCCGGCTCTATCATTTCAGCGGTGAGAATGCCGCGGTAGCCGTTCAGCAAACGTGTTGATACTGCGGAATTAAAAGCTATGCCTCCACCCTCATAACGGTAAACGTGGGCTGTTTGGTCGGCAATAAGTTCATCAAGGGGGTGAGTAAAACATTTTATGGCTATCTGGTTGGTCATGGTGCCTGAAGGGCAGAAGATCCCGGCTTCCATTCCAAACATTGCAGCGGCTTTCTCTTCCAGTGCGTTTACGGTTTCATCCTCGCCAAACACATCATCGCCCACTTTGGCGCTCCACATGGCCTCAAGCATTGCGGGGGTTGGTTTGGTAACGGTATCGCTGCGCAGATCAACGTTCATCATGTCAGAAAATCTTTTATATTTGGTTTCAAATCTAAACCATTATGCGAAAATTATTACTCCTACTTTGTATTTTAAGTATTACAATTAGCGCCAAGGCGCAACTATTTGGCAGGCACTATGATGAGGGTTATTATTATGATACCCTTGGCGTTAAACACGCCGGGCTGATCTCCTGGTCGCCACCGCAAAAATCCCTCTTCGGAAATAAAGGTGATCATATCTATTACAAAACAGATAAGAATGCTGAAAATGTAAAAATTAAAAACACTGCATTGACTTCGTTTTGTATGAAAAATGACAGCGCAAGGATGGATAGCTTCATCGTATCCACAAATAAAGACTTTCAAAAAGCTCCGTTCTTACACGTTTTGCTTAATAACGACGTTAAGATTTATGGTTTTACAATAGTATCATCAAGCGGTGGTATGATGATGCCCGGTGCGGCCGGAGGGCCGATGATATTTACGCCCGGATTTTCAACCACAGATACAAAGTATTTTTACGGTAACAACACTGATCACACCACTCGGCTGGAAAAGAAAAACTTCATAGAAGTGATGAGCAATGCGTTAGCAGATAAACCAGAGGTGGTGAAAAAAATACAAGATAAAACCTTTAAGATGAACAAATTAAATCAATTGTTATATTTCTATCACATGGGTACTTATCCAAAATCCATGCAGCCGTAAACTATACCATGTATAAAAGTATATTGATATTTTTTCTATTGCTTATTCCGTTTGTTACCAAAGCCCAAGGCTATGCCCCACAATTTGACCAGGGCACAGTTTACCATAACACAGGCGAGATCTTTCACGGCATGGTATCATGGTCGCCGCCGTCAAAAGGGCAATATCCTGATGGCGATCAGATTCTGTTTAAAAACGAGGGTTCGCCGGATATTTTTCCTATCCCTTATTTTAAACTAAAATCCTTTACTATGGGGGCTGATAGCTTTGTGGTATCAACCAACATCAACCTAAAAAACAGCCCTATTCTGCTGGTTGAGGTTGATGGGCCGGTTTGCCTGTATGCTGCAAAGATATTTAAACAGGGCTTCCCGCTGCTGATAGGCTCAGGCGGCGGTGGTGGCAATGTGGGTGTTGGGCTGGAAGTAGGTACAGCCATTGGCCGTGGTGTGCGCACCAGCTATTACTTTGCTAAAAATCCAAATGTTGTAACCAAACTTGATAAGAAAAATTTTATTGAAACCATGAGCACTATTTTAGCCGATAAACCTGATGTGGTTGCTAAAATTAAAGACAAAACTTTTCGTTATGGTGACATGGATGCCCTGCTGAAATATTACTACACAGGTAAACTCCGCGCAACTGATACAAATGAACCACAATAGATTTTCAACCTTATTACTCAGCACTGCATTTATTTTAGTTTTGGTATTGATAACACAGGCTGCCAGTGCACAAAAATGGATGCCCGGCTATTTTATTGATGTTAAAGGCAATAAAACCGAAGGCTTTATATATCCCAATCCCGGTGGTAAGGGTCCTATAGCAAACCAGGGTTTCATCAACTTTAAAGACAGTGAAAAATCTGAACCCTACTCCCTTGCCACCAGCGATCTGCAATCATTCGTTGCAGGTAAAGATAGCTTTGTGGTTGCGCACGCACCGGGCAACGAAAGATGGGCCAAACAGGAGTTTGATTTTGTACGCGTAGCCTTAAATGAGGAAATTAAAATTTATGCCACCCGTGGTGCCGGAAGCGGCGGCGGTGGCGGTAAAAAAGTACACGTATCACCAGGCATTGGCATTGGCGGCGGCACTTATGGTGCTGCTTATGGTGGTGGCCTTGGCATCTCTATAGGTGATAGCGGCAGCGGTAACAACAATAAATTAAGCTATTACTACGGCGGCAACACTGCAACCATGCGCCACCTTACGGATGAAAATTTTAAAGCTATCATGAGCGAAGCCATGGGCGATGAACCCGAGGTAGTGCAACAGATTCAAACAGGGAAATACAACCTGCACAGCATTGAAAAACTGATAGAATATTTCAATAAAGTAAAGGCTACTCACCAGTACTAAAACAACTGCGAAATTCTTTAAAACTTTTAAGGGTAAAAAATGTCATTATCAGCATAAACTGACTGCACATAATGGCTCAAAAAACTACCCCGCCCGCTCCGCGTCCGCGTAAGGAACTTACGTATATAGAAAAAGTATGGCACACCGTTGCCATTGTTGCTCTTCTGGTAGTATCTATCCTGATAGCCCGCGTTGCTTTTAACGTGTTGCTGATGATACTTGCCGGGTCGCTTATTGCCGTATATTTTCACGGACTTGGTGATATGATAGAGCGCAAAACCAAATGGAACCGCAAAGTGTGTATGACCATTTCAGTTGTCGGATCATTCCTCATATTGGGTACACTGCTTTGGTTTATGGGTACTACCATACAGGGCCAGATAGCAGCCCTAAGTGATACCCTGCCAGAAACCATCAACAATTTTAAAACTAAATTTGGCTCTACCCCACTGGGCGCGAAAGTACTGGAATACTTTACCCAGGACGATAACAGCGACAAAATGATGTCGACCGCGCGTAGCTTCTTCAGTACCAGCTTTGGGGTGTTAGGTAACATCTATATCATTATGTTTTTGGGGATCTTTTTCTCTACGCATCCTTCACTTTATAAAGATGGCATTGTTAAGCTGTTTCCCGTTCAAAATAAACCGATGGCCCGCAAGGTGATAGACCGTACCAGTCAGGCTTTAAAAGGTTGGTTAAAAGGCATGATGCTATCTATGGTACTCATTTTTGTGATGATAGCCACCGGCTTATGGATTATTGGCATACCGGTAGCTTTGGTGTTAGCGTTGCTTACCGCCCTGCTTAAACTGATCCCCAACTTTGGCTCGTTAGCAGCCATGATACCCGGGGTGCTGTTAGCACTTACAAAAGATCTTAATACCGCCATCATCACATCACTACTTTACGTGGTATCACAAACTATTGTAAGCAATATCGTAACTCCGCTCATCCAGAAAAAGATGATCAACATCCCGCCTGCTTTAACCATCATCAGTCAGGTAATAATGGGAGTTCTCTCGGGGGTGTTGGGCATTATCCTGGCGGTGCCATTACTTTCAATCATCATAATTCTGGTAGATGAGATCTACGTAAAGAAAATAAATCCAGATGAACCCGATGATAACGAGGTGGGTATGGCAACAGCAAATGCCGATTAGTGTTAAACCGATATAGCGTTAAAACCGTCCGAAAAATATTAAACTAAATTCCTGCTACGCAACCCCATATGGTTGTAAATCGCTGTAAAACAATTTATTGAGTTTGTAAATTATACTATTTATAAACCAATTATCTTGATAAGAAAATTACCTGTTTTAAAAGAAAGCGCCCGCCTGCGCTACGTTACCTTTTTGTACTTGTATGTGATGCAGGGTATACCATCGGGATTTGCGCTTACGGCGGTGGCAAACTATTTAACGGGTAAAGGACTATCATCACAAGGCGTAGGCGCTTTTGTAGCCATTGTAGGCATCCCATGGATCATTCAGTTTATTTGGGGGCCAATTATCGATAGATATCAATTTTCGGTCATCGGCCATCGTAAGCAATGGATCGTGCTTACCCAATTTATGGCTTTCCTGGCTTCATTAAGTTTACTATTCATCTCGGATCCCGTAAAGCAGCTGGGGATGGTATCTATAGCCTTTTTTATACATAGTAACTTTGCCAGTGTACAAGATGCCAGCGTTGATGCCATGGCTATCTCTGTAGTGCCCGAAAGCGAACGAGGCCGGGTAAATGCCTTTATGCGGGGCGGATATTTATTAGGTATAGCATTGGGATCAGCAGGATTATCAACCATACTTTATCACAGCGGTTTCTTTTACGCAGCACTTACGCAATCATGTATATTGTTTGTATTTATGCTGGTTACCTACCTCATCAAGCTCGACCATGCAGATAGCTACATCCCCGCATTTAATATCCGCAGCAAGGCAAAAGCCATGCAGGAAAAACTTAGCAACCCAAATCTTAAATGGCTGTTTAAGCAACTTTATATCGGAATAAGCACACCTAAAAGTTTGCGCACGTTCGGAGTTATCGCATTGGTTTATACCTGTAACAGCGTATTTATCAGGTCTTACTCCTTTCACTTGATACATACGCTGCACTGGCAATACAATTCGGTTTCTGTACTGCAGGGCGGCTGGGGGACGCTGGCAACCTTGCTGGTTACCCTGGGCGGCGGCGTGTTGGCCGACCGCATGGGTGCATCTAAATTGCAAACTAAAGTGATGCTGGCTATTTGCCTTTTCCTCATCATATTCAACTGCATGGGGGGCTTGTGGCTGCATAGATCACTGAGTGTATCCGGTTTGATATTATGGAACTTTGCGGATCCATTGTTCAGCGTTGCAGCAATGCCCGTGCTGATGGCCCTGTGCCGCGAAAAAGTAGAAGGTTCGCAGTTTACGGCATACATGGCTTTGGTAAATTTTTGCGATGTGATGGGTGCCTACATCTCCGGCTGGGCCATGGCCTACGTAAGTGCCCCGGTAATCGGCGCTACCTGCGGCGCGGCAATATTGCTCATTTTAATAATAAAGTACGCTAATCAGCCCAAGCCCCAGCCACCAATTTTCAAGGCAGAGTTAGAAATACCGTAATCAAAAAAGGCTCGTCTGCAACCAGACGAGCCTTTTTTAATTTTGACTTTTTAATTTTGACTTACTATTGTCCTTGCGCCAAAGTGTAACCGATCTTACCGTCAAATTTCATCAGGAACTCAACAGAGCAGATCTTAAAATCTTCAGAAAGCTCTCCGGCAATATTCAGGATCTCTTTTTGGGAGATCTCGCCGCCGTCTTTTTTCTCAACGCGGATGCGGTATTCATTCACCAACTCGGTGTAGATAGAGCCTGTTGGCCAAACCTGCGTACCGCGGTTTGATATCATCACCAGTTTAAGGTTCTCATTCAGTTTGTTTTGAGCTAACTCGGCTAACTCGTTAGGTTGCTTGTTACATTCAACAAAAACGTCAACACCAACAATTTCTTCAAGCGTAGCTTTTTTAGAAACCGTCAGTTTGTTTTTTGTAGGATGATCGTGGTTAGCTTTATGCGGGATATCCGGCTGGGCTACAACAGCACCCTTAGCAGGCGTTTGGCCCAGGTTAGCAATCACAGCGCCTGCAAAAACCTCGGTATTAACAGATTGGGTATTTTTGTCACCAAAATCACCTGTATGTACACCTTGCTCCAAAGTATAAAGCAGTGAGTTCTCTATGTTGGCAGCAGCGGTGGTATAGCCAAGGTAGCGCAGCATCAGGATACCTGATAGCAACAGTGCAGTTGGGTTAGCAATACCCTTGCCCTGGATATCAGGAGCGGTACCGTGTACGGCCTCGAAAATAGAGATGTTATCGCCAATGTTTGCAGAAGGCGCAAAGCCCAAACCACCAACCAAACCAGCACAAAGATCAGATACAATATCGCCTTGCAGGTTGGTTAATACAATAGCCTGGAACATCTCAGGTCGCGATACCAGTTTCATGCATAGGTCATCAACAATAATGTCTGATGATTCGATATCCGGGAATTCTTTTGCTATCTCGTAGAAAGTCTCCAGGAACATACCATCGGTAAGTTTCATGATGTTAGCCTTGTGGCCGCAAGCCAGTTTGGTATAACCTTTACGGCGGGCCATTTCAAAAGCATAACGGATAACCTGGGCGCTGCCCGGGCGGGTAATGATACGGCGGCCAACAGCTACGTCGTTGGTCAGTAAGTGTTCGATACCACCGTAAGTATCTTCAATATTTTCGCGAACGATTGTTAAATTGATCGGGATACCGGCTTTAGAAAAAACGGTGTCAACACCATTTAATGAGCGGAAATCGCGCTGGTTAGCATAGGTGTTCCATACTTTGCGGGCGGTAACGTTAATACTTTTAACGCCTTTGCCTTTCGGGGTTTCCATGGGGCCTTTAAACAGGAGGCCTAAACGTTCAATGGTTTCTTTAGCGGCAGGTGTCATACCTGTAGAGTGCCCTGCATCGAAATAAGACTTACCCATTTCAACGTATTCGTACTCAAGTGGAACATTAGCGGCTTCAAATATGCGAAGGACGGCGGCCATAATTTCGGGGCCTATTCCGTCACCTTTGGCTACAGCGATCTTTGTGCTCATAGTGTGGAGTATATGTGGAGTAAAAACGCTGCAAAGGTAGTGTTTTTAAGGCCTATAATGAAGGTTTCACCGCGAATTATTGTCGTTTTAACGTTTTATTAAAATGGGTTAAATATTATATTAGAGACCGGTTAAAAAAGCAGCTACAACTTGCGCAAAAGTTTTATACCACAATTTTAAATGGGATCAATATTAAAGGCTTCCCTTATTTCTTTTATACTCCAGATCATAGTAATGCTTGCTTATGCACTTATAATAAACAACACGATTGTTAACAACTGGGACATACGGATATTATTGATGATCACCGCGGGCAGCCTTTGGACAAACCTGATATTCACGATTTTAATTATTCCGGGCAACATCGCTACAGAAAGCTTTGAGGTAAACAAACACAAACTCGTTGCATATTTTCTTGTACCGACGATCATTTTTGCGGTGTTTTTAGTGCGGCTGTTGATATCAAAAGACGACGATAACGACTTTTACTTAATAGCCATCACAACATTTATATTGTCTCATGTTTATGTTCTAAGCAAAAACAAATTCATCTTATAGCAATATTATCCTGGCAATATCAACCTCAACAAGTGCTATTTAAAAGATTTAGGTTAAATTTGCCCCACCATACATGAAAGCATTTTACGGCGATTTAAGATTAGGAATATTAGGCGGCGGCCAGCTGGGCCGTATGCTTATACAGCAGGCTATCAATTACAATGTTACCGTTAAGGTACTTGACCCCGACCGCGAGGCACCCTGCCGCCGCTTGTGCAACGAGTTTGTTGTAGGCTCGCTTAGCGATTACGAAACCGTTTACAACTTCGGCAAAAAAGTTGA
>JAESTD010000090.1 GCA_016763755.1 Mucilaginibacter sp. | reverse complement strand
CTGCCGGTATAACGCTTAGCCAGTTTAATAGCTCCCTCAACGGCCTCAGCCCCCGAATTAGTGAAATAAACCGAATTTAAAGATGGTGGCAAGATACTTACCAGCTTTTCGGCAAAGCGAACCTGTGGTGTTTGCACATACTCGCCATAAACCATCAGGTGCATGTATTTCTCAACCTGGTCTTTCACCGCCTGCACTACCTTCGGGTTGCTGTGGCCCAGGTTGCTTACACCAATGCCCGATATCAAATCGATATAGGCCTTTCCGCTTTCTTCATAGATATAAACACCCTCGGCGCGGTCAAACTCAAGCAATAGCGGAAAATGCGTGGTTTGAGCGTTGTTATTGAGAAATAGCTGGCGAAGGGTGAGCATGATGTTTGTTGAAATGTTGAAATGTTGTAAAGTTAAGATAAGTTGTAAGTTTGAAAAGTTGTAAAGTCGGGCTTTCGGGATTGTAGCAGCTTATAAGCAAAAAAGCAATGCTTTAGCATTGCTTGAATATTATTTTGAGATTAATAACATTTCAACGTTACAACTTTCCAACCTTATAACATAAGGAAGGCTTCACTCATTAAATTAATTTCCCGCGCGTATGCTGCGTTCGCTGAGTTGTTTGATGAGTTCGTCGGTAAATTCACGTTCGCTTTTGTAGAGCAGGCTTACCTTTTCGGCAGGCAATATCTTCATAAACTCGTCGCGGTAGCGCTGGCGTATCTCAACCATTTGTTTTTCGTACGCTATCTCTTTATCAACCTGCTCGGTACCATTGGCAGCTGTGCTTGAGTTATTGGCTCGTTTAAGGATACGCACAGCAGTAAGATCCTGCTGGTATTGGTTATAGATAGGCCAGAATTTTTTCGATTCGTCATCGCTCAAATTCAATTGCTGGCCAATAAAGTTATTACGTGCTTCGAGTATCTTTTTGCCTTTTGCCGTACGCGGGCGATTCATTTGCGTATTTGGTGCAGCCTGACTCCTGAAACCGGCGCGCAGGTTGTTTACCTGTGCTACAGCATCTATGCCGGCTACGGCCAATATGGTAATAAAAATGTATTTAAAAAGCTTGCTCATTTTAATTAATATCCATGTAGTCCTGCAGATCTTGCGACAGGGCATCGGTATTTATTTGTTTCTCGTTGTCGTCATCCAGCAACTGGCGGTTATCACTTGCATCCAAATGCAGTTCCAGGTAATCCTTTATCTCGTCCGCAGGTATCTGTGATAACTGCGCGTGCAGGAAAGTCTTTTTATGCTCTGTAGGCTGCACCTGCGCATTTCTTAAGAAAGCACCCGCACCAATTATCAGCGTTAAACATGCGGCAGTAGCATATTTAAAAGTGTTTGATGCCCAAAGCTTGCGTACAATGGTTTTACGGATAACCTCTTCACGGCCCGCACCAACGGTTTTACTTAATATGTTCTTGTTAAGCGTTTCAAAGTAATTAGCGGGTACTTCAAAAGCAGGCTCTTTCTGCAATATCTCCTCAACAGCTATGCGGCTGTTAATTTGTTGCTGCGTGTTCTCAAAATAACCTGCAGGTACGGTAAAGCTTTGTTCGTCTTTATTGGCCGCTTCCTCAATAGCAATACGGCTTTGTATATTGGCGCTAAGCTGATCAAAATAACCTTGTGGAACAGCAAAAGAATTAGCTTCAGCATCTGCTGCTTGCTCAATGGCAATACGACTTTGTATGTTAGCGCTAAGCTGATCGAAATAACCTTGTGGAACAGCAAAAGAAGGCCCGTCTGTATCAGCAGCAGCCTCAATGTTTATCCTGCCTTGGATATTGTTGCTTAAATTTTCAAAATAATCTGCAGGCACGGCAAACCCTTGTGCCGCATCATCAGTTTTTAAGCCCTCTAAATTCACCAGGGATAATATGCGCTGACCGGCCTCTTCAAAATAGCCGGAAGGCACTTTAAACGGCGTTTCTTTTGAAAACCGTTGAAGTGACATTTCTTCGCCTGCCCATTCGTTATTCTCCATATCGCTTTTCATACAATCTTATAGATGAATAAACTTTCAAAAGGTTTAATGCTAATTTAAAAATTAATCATTTGATAGTATAAAGCTCTCTATCTTTTTCACCGCAAGGTGATAAGAGGCCTTTAAAGCGCCAACACTGGTACCTAAAACTTCGCTCATTTCTTCATACTTCATATCATCAAAATACTTCATGTTAAACACGAGGCGTTGTTTATCGGGTAAGGTCAAAATAGCTTGTTGCAGCTTCATCTGGATCTTGTCGCCGCTAAACTGGTCAGAGCTTGCTAATGTATCAGACAGTTCATAGTCCACTTCGTCAAGCGATACATTGTTTTTTTGTTTCTTTTTGTTCAAAAAGGTGATGCACTCGTTGGTAGCAATACGGTACATCCAGGTGTACAGTTGTGCATCGTTACGAAAGCCGGGCAAGTTTTTCCAGATCTTGATGAACACATCCTGCGTAACATCGTCGGCATCATCATGGTCTATCACCATGCGGCGCACGTGCCAGTATATTTTCTGCTGATACTTTTTCAGCAGCATGTTAAAAGCCTCGTTACGGGTTTTCTCGTCCCTAAACTTGCTCAGTATTTCCTCGTCTTCTGCCTGTATGGCCATTTATTAAAATTTATCTTCTTTAAATAACTTTAAAGCGTTTTTGTTTGACCCCCTTCCAATCTCCCCCGATAGGGGAGACTTTAACTTCGTAATGCCCTGCGTGCTTACAGTAACTCCAGCACTTGCGCCGAAGAGGCCTTGGTATCAACCTTTTCAATAACATGGGTAATAATGCCGTCACCATCAATAACAAAAGTAGTGCGGGCTGTACCCATATATTTTTTGCCGTACATGTTTTTCTCCACCCAAACGCCGTAAGCTTCCACAATGCTGTGTTCGGTATCGGCAATTAAGGTAAACGGCAACTGATATTTGGTTTCAAATTTTTTGTGCGATTTTTCATCATCCACACTTACACCTATCACCTCAAAACCTTTACCCACAAGCGATTGATAGTTATCCCTAAAATCGCATGATTCGGCAGTACAGCCCGGGGTATCATCTTTTGGGTAGAAATAAAGGATCACATTTTTGCCTTTATAATCTGATAACGAAACGGACTTGCCGTTTTGATCATTAGCGGTAAAATCAGGTGCTTTATCGCCGGCTTTTAGTTGGGTTGCCATGTTTTATCGGGTAAATTCTGCTTTAAATGTAGATGCGTTATTTTTTGCATCGGTAACGGTAAACTCAAATTGGTGTTTACCGGAGGTGATGCTATCATCAAAGGTATAACTTAATACCTTAGTTTTATAATCCCACTCTACCAGTACCCATTTGCCATCTACCCTACCAACGTAACTTTTAACACCTGATAGGTTATCACTCATCCGCATCCTTATAGAATGCAGGGCTTTCATGTTGCTGCCGTTATGAATATTAATAGGCGTAATAACGGGCGGTACGGTATCTATCTCGATATAATAATCGCCAAAGGCATGCGCCTGGCCTTTTACCCAGCCGTTTTCCCATGTACTTGGAATGGCACCGGTGGCCGCGTTCACAATCACCGCCTTGTTTGCGTTTTCTCCGAGGTTAATGTCTGGTTTTATCCAGATATCGTAGCTATCGTGAATCGGCGTAAGTTTATTATGGATACGGTGCGTTGCCGAAAAAGCCCCGGGTTTTGCAGGAAGTTCAGAATAAATAAAATCAAGGTCATCATACAGGTTGCCTGGGGAGATAATAACCTTTACTTTATCGTTTGCAAACTTACTTTCCCGATCATATCGCAGTAAAGTGCCTTCGGGTTTATTCGGCGCAAGGTTTGCAGCCGATGTGTTTGACTGCACTTTTAAATTTAAGGTAGATGTATTGCCTGCCACATCTTTCACCACAAACTCAACATCGTGTAGTTTATCGTCATTAAACGCAAGGATGCCGCGGTTGATGGATTGCGGGTACAGCGTTATACGGCTGCCCGGTAATATAAAACACTTTTGCACCCAGCGCCGCGAGGTTTGGAAAGCCGGGAAATCGACATAAGCATTAATGGCATGCGTTTGATCAAATGCGAAGCGCTCAACCGAGAAGGTGTACATGGTAACGCCATCAAGTTTTAGTTCGATAGAATAGATACCATTTTTATTGGCCGATGCACTGTTCCTATCCGTAACCGAGATGCCGAAGCCGGTATTGCCGCTTAGGTTAAGTACCTGCGGTTTCAGTAGATGATAACTGCCATTTGCACCGCTAACGGCTAAAAAATCTTTCGGCGTTTTATCGCTGAAGGGGTTGCCATTGAGATGATAGATGCCGAGTGCTGTAATTGTCGGTGGGATCTCGTCAGGGATAGTCAAACCGAATAATTGCGGGTTGATGGTTTCCTGCGTTACGGTGTCTCTTAGCTCAAAATGCAAATGCGGCCCGGCAGATGCACCCTGGTTACCGGAGATAGCTACTACATCGCTTTTTTTAACGGGGAAAACACCTCCGGGGATAGCAATGTCGGCTTCGAAGCTTTGATTTTTGTATTGCCAGTCGCGGATGTATTTTTCAACCTCGGGCGTAAAATTGTTGATGTGGCCGTATACAGAAGTATAGCCGTTTGGATGGGTGATATATAATGCCTTACCAAAACCACCAAACTGGATGCGTACCCTTGAGATATATCCATCATAAACAGCATGCACCGGGAAACCTATACGCTGGTTGGTTCTAAAATCCAACCCCGAATGAAAATGGTTGGGCCTTAACTCGCCGAATGAGCCTGCAGTTGATGGCGGCAGATCTATTGGGTAGCGGAACTGATCTTCGGGGTATTGTTTGGTTTGGATAACATCTTGGGCGTGGGTAGTTATGGATGCGAAGAGCATCAACACAAACAAAATTATTAACCTGTCATTTCGAACCAAATCCCTTATGTCATTTCGAATGTGCGACAGCGAAGAGAAATCTTCTACGCCGTAAGTATCGCTTGTAGAAGATTTCTCCTCGTTCTTCATTCGAAATGACATATTGTTGATAACAGAGTAACAAGATTTCTCCTCGTTCCTCGTTCGAAATGACATTGTGTTATTATTCTTAGTTCTATTATTTAACATAAAAATCTAAAAGCTTTTCCCCCTCTAAAAATCCTTCTAACCTGTCGCCTATGGCAACTTTGCCCACTCCTTCGGGCGTGCCGGTGAAGATGAGGTCGCCTTTTTTTAGGGTGATGTATTGTGACACAAAGGCAATGATGCGCTCGAATGAGAAAAGCAGATCCTTAGTGTTGCCTTGCTGGCGGGTTTCGCTGTTGATGTTTAAACTGAAGTTGATGTTATGTAAGTCGACAAAATTAGCCTTCGGTACGAAGTTGCTAACCGGTGCCGAACCGTCAAAGGCTTTAGCTAATTCCCATGGTAAACCTTTTTCTTTATGTTTTGCCTGGATATCGCGTGCGGTAAAATCAACACCTAAAGCTATCTCATCGAAATAATTACCGGCAAATTTCTCGCTGATGTGCTTGCCTTCTTTGCTTATCTTCAGTACCAGCTCTATTTCATGGTGTACATCCTGCGAAAAATCGGGATGGTAAAACGGTTTGTTATCTTTAAGCAGTGCGGTATCCGGTTTCATGAAAATTACCGGGGTAGTGGGCACAGGGTTGTTCAGTTCTTTAGCATGCTCCGCATAATTACGGCCAATTGCAATTATCTTCATAGCGGCGCAAATTAGAAAACTGCAGGCTAAATCATGAAAAATGAATGATAAAAAAGTGCGGAGAGGCAACCCTCTGATTAATAAACCACGAGGATCTTTTTATTAACAGATTCGTTACCAACAACAAAACGGACGAAATAAAAGCCTTTTGATAGCTTGTTATTAAGATTGTAGGTGAAATTCTGATCGCCGGTTTCAACACGTTGCGATACCAGCGTTAAAACGTCATTACCTAAAATATCCATCACCTTAACATTTACATACGCGTTGCGCGAGAGGGTGTATTTTAGATTGATTATATCACTAACGGGGTTAGGGAAGATCTGAACGTTACTCAGTAATTTATCATCGGCACGTGGCAGATTGATCTTGGCGTTTGATGTAGCAGCAGGTTTTAAGGGCGGGAGAGCCAGATGTAAGCCATTCTTAAGTATCGACTTGGATTGGCGGGCGCGAATGGCGCGCAGGTATGATGAATCGCTCTTCTGAGCGTTAACTCCCCTTGCGAGTGCAAAGTTAACTG
>JAESTD010000089.1 GCA_016763755.1 Mucilaginibacter sp. | reverse complement strand
TATAACGAAGAAGGTAAGTTTTTGCCATGGGTTACCCGTATTGGCCATAACTTGGTGATCGACCATTTCCGCCGCGAAAAGCGTGCGCCAATGGTGAGCGGTGGCGACGACTTTGATATTTTTGAAGTGCTTGGCCACTACGATGAAAGCGCCGAAGACCGCATGGTGCGCGAGCAAACACACAAAGACCTTAAATCATTGATCCAGCTTTTGCCTGCCGAGCAAAAAGAAGTTTTGATAATGCGCCACTTTGGTGACATGAGCTTTAAAGAGATTGCTGATGTTACAGATGTGAGCATAAATACTGCACTTGGCCGCATGCGTTACGCGCTTAATAACCTGCGTAAAATGATGCAGAATAAAGAGCTGAGTTTAAAGAATTAGAACGGTAACGATAGGTCTGTTCGCTTTTCGTTAAACTAAAATATTTTACAAAAATAAAAGCCCCCGGTATATAATATATCGAGGGCTTTTTAGTTTAATGTGTGTTAGTTTGGACGAAGCTGCGGAAGGAAATTTAACCAGTAAAAAAAATTTCATTTAATTTTCATCTTTCTAAAATATTCATCAAAAACTATCGTTATTTTTATACTTAACACACAAACAGCTTATGGGTGAAACCTTTACATCAACATTTAATGCGTTCACTAATAAAGCACAGGTGAAAGAATCTGATGTACACGAGAATTTAGAAGCGGACGACATGATATTTTATCATTCTATCCGGGCGGAACTTGATCTTATGAAGAGAGAGCCGAATCCGCAAACCATACATCAGATACTTAATTATTCAAAAAGCCTGCGTTAATTAGTACGCAAACAATTACTGGTTCATAGTTCAAATTTAGGGTAGCATTATCCTGTTTTTGAGGTATGAACCTTTCTATTTTAAGCCTCTCCCCAACCCCTCTCCGAGGGAGAGGGGCTTCAAAGATTTTAATTTTAAAAGTCTCCCCTATTGGGGGAGATTTAGAGCGGGCTTCTTCAATTAAATGTCCTTGCCCTCTTGCCCATCTCTCCCCAAATTAAGATTTTTGCAGAAGGTTCTCTTATAATTTAAATGAACCAATAAACACATGCTCAAAAAAGAACGCTACAAACACTTTGTAGAATATTTCTCTAAAAACCAGCCCAACGCCGTTACCGAGTTGCATTATAATAGTCCTTATCAGTTATTGGTGGCAGTGATCTTATCTGCCCAGTGTACTGATAAGCGCATTAACCAGCTAACCCCTAAATTATTTGAGCGCTTCCCAGACGCTGCCAGTCTGGCTGCTTCTGATGCCGATGAGATATTTCCTTATATCCGGAGTGTAAGCTATCCAAATAATAAAGCCAAACACCTTGCCGGGATGGGCAAATTACTAACGGAAACCTTTAAAGGCGTGGTGCCGTCTGACCTTAAAGACTTGCAAACCTTACCGGGTGTTGGCCGCAAAACGGCAAATGTGATCGCCTCAGTGGTGTTTGATGCGCCTGCTATTGCTGTAGATACGCACGTGTTTAGGGTAGCTAATCGCATCGGGCTAACTACCAGGGCAACCACACCATTGGCTGTGGAGAAACAATTGGTTGAGTACCTTCCGCAAGATACGCTGGCCATAGCCCACCATTGGCTCATATTGCACGGCCGTTATATCTGCGTTGCCCGCACACCCAAATGCGAAATTTGCCCGCTAACCTGGTTCTGCAAATATTACGAACAGCATAATACCGAGAAAGCATTATTAAAAGCTGAGGCTGCCAGGATTAAAAAAGCCGAAGCAGCTAAAAAGAAACGTACGCTAAACAACATCAGCAAGGAGTTGAAAAGACGGAGTGTTGATAACAATTAGTTGGCCTTTAGCGGATGGTTGGGTAAGTTTACGGTGTATTCTTAATTGGTAAAGCGTCTCCCCAAACCCCTCTCCGAGGGAGAGGACTTAAAAAAGGAATTAACCCTCTCCTTTGGAGAGGGCAGGGTGAGGCTATTGAAGAGATTGCCATGGATTACACCTCAAAATATTTTACTAAAAAAATTAGCATTTAATAAAAATACTACTATATTTGTTTCACATTAGTTTAAGATGAGCAACACAGATAAATTAAAAGCATTACAGCTTACCCTTGATAAGCTGGAGAAATCATACGGTAAAGGTACCATCATGAAACTGGGCGAATCGGTTATTGAACAAACCGAGACCATTTCGACCGGTTCATTGGGCCTTGATATTGCCTTAGGTGTTAACGGATTGCCAAAAGGCAGGATCATTGAGATCTACGGCCCCGAGTCGTCTGGTAAAACAACCTTGGCTATCCACGCAATTGCCGAGTCGCAGAAAAAAGGCGGTATTGCAGCTTTTATTGATGCGGAGCACGCGTTTGACCGTTTCTACGCTAAAAAATTAGGTGTTGATGTAGAAAACCTTTTGATCTCTCAGCCGGATAATGGTGAACAGGCATTAGAGATTGCCGACAACCTGATCCGTTCCGGTGCGATCGATATCCTGGTTATTGACTCGGTTGCTGCCCTTGTACCTAAGGCAGAGATAGAAGGCGAAATGGGCGACTCAAAAATGGGTTTGCACGCACGTTTAATGTCGCAGGCATTACGTAAGCTTACCGGTACTATTAGTAAAACAGGATGTTGCTGTATCTTTATCAACCAGTTACGCGATAAGATCGGTGTAATGTTTGGTAACCCCGAAACTACAACCGGTGGTAACGCGCTGAAATTCTATGCTTCGGTACGTTTGGATGTTCGCCGTATATCGCAAATTAAAGATACCGACGAGGTGTCTGGTAACCGCGTTAAGGTGAAGATCGTAAAAAATAAAGTTGCTCCGCCATTCCGTATTGCGGAGTTCGATATTATGTTTGGTGAAGGTATCTCTAAAGCAGGCGAGATCATCGACCTGGGGGTTGAGTATAATATCATTAAAAAGGCAGGCTCTTGGTTCAGCTATGGCGAAACCCGTTTGGGCCAGGGCCGTGATGCAGTTAAACAACTGATAATGGATAATCCTGAATTAGCTGAAGAACTGGAAGCTAAGATAAAAGCTACGGTTACCGGCGATGCTATGGTTGAAGAATAATAATCACTGCTGCTGCTGTGTCATGGTGAGCCTGTCGAACCATAGACCAATACATAACAAGCCATTACTTTTAGTCCTTAATAGATGGGCCTCTCCGTAAGGAGGGGCTTTTTTTTGACATTAATCCAGGATAGCCAGCAGCTCATTCAATTCATCAACTTTTTCTGATGAACCTAAATGCTCATATGCGCTGATGAGATTGCGGATAACACGTTTGATGATATCTGTATTAGAGCATGGCTCGTAAAACTGCTTATCATACTGCAGGTTCAGTTGCTTCAGGAACATATCTACATCCCTTCTGCCAAACACCATCCCTTTGTTAAAGGCGTTGATGTAAAACAGGATTCCGCCTTCAAACTCGGTCTCGCGGCTTTCATCAAGGTAAGCCAGTATGAAATGTTGGGGCAGATTAACTCCGTAAACAGGTATATCCAGTTTTTGAGCAATAACAGAATAGATGATAGCTAACGAGATCTGGTTTCCCTTTTTGGTTTCCAAAACCTGACTGATGTAGCTGTTTTGCGGGTCGCGGTGGTTGGTGGTATTACCGCTGAAGCCGTGTATGCTGTAAAGTATATGATTAATAAGTTTGATCTGTTCAACCGGACTGCCTTCGTTGCTCATCTGTATCCAGATATCCCTTTTGATGGCCTCTATCTGGTTGATCACTTTTTGCTCATCAAGATCAGGATATTGGTACCTGTTGATGATAAGTATGCCGCGTAACAGGTCAAAAGATCCGCTTTGATGCCAAAGAGCAAGATCCTGTTTTAAGGATGCAAATTGAATATCATGTACAAGGTTAGCAATGCGTTCTTGCTGTACCGGATCAAACGCTTCGCCGAAGGCGGTTTCTAAATACTCAATGGCTTCGGTACCGTATGAAAACAACTTTTTATGAACATGATCGTATACCTCCGAATCAGGATCATCGAGTAGGCGAATAAGCGATTTTACTTCGGTTGGGTCAATCATATATCTTATACTAAAATAATAAAGGTTTTAATACTTTTACACCCATGTTCAATATAACGTTTGCAAAAGATTTTCTGTTGCACCGCTTTACGTCAAAAAATCGTCACGGTTTACACTCTCCGTTTGTATACAAGCTTGTAGATGAGGTTATTTACGATAAAACAGAAAAGTCTGCATATTTCACTGTTGAACAGGAACGCGATAAATTACTTATCGACGATAGCTACATCACCGTTACCGATCTGGGTGCGGGTTCGCATGTTAACAACAACAAACAAAAAAGGTTAGCGACATTACCATAAATGCGCTTAAACCACCAAAACTTGCCAAACTGCTTTACCGCCTGGCTGCCTTTGCAAAACCGGACAATATTATTGAATTGGGTACCTGCCTCGGAATAACTACGCTGTATCTGCACGAAGCTGCTCCATCTGCCCGCTTATATACACTTGAGGGCTGCCCCGAAACTGCAGGAGTAGCCAAAAATGTATTTAGCGAGGCCGGAGTTAAAGGCATAAGGGTAATAACCGGTAATTTTGATGATACATTGCCCGGTGTTTTAGAAAGTGAAAAGAAACTTGATCTGGTTTATATTGATGGCAATCACCAGTACGATGCTACCGTACGCTATTTTAATTGGTGCCTGCCAAAAGTGCATGAAGGTACCATGCTGATATTCGACGATATTTACTGGAGCGATGGCATGAAAAAAGCCTGGGCCGAAATTAAAGACCACCCGGATGTTACCGCCACTGTCGACCTGTTTTGGATAGGATTGGTTTTCTTTAAACCTGGACAGGCTAAGGAGCATTTTAAAATCAGGTTCTAACCTGCCTTGTAGCACATCAATACCACCCCACTGCTAAATTTTTTTGAAGATGATAGTTTGATATGGGGCAGCTCCTTAAACTCGCCAAGAAACGATCTGCCTTTTTGTATGGCAACAGGATGTACCCAAAGCCGGTATTCGTTTATTAGATTGAGGCGGGCAAGCGATGTTACCAGTTTACCGCTTCCGTAAATGAGTAATTCTTTGCCGTTGCCCATTTTTAGGCTTTCTATCTCTTTAGCTATATTTCGGTTGGCAAGGCGGCAATTGCCCCAGCCTGCTGCACGCGTAAGTGTTCGCGAAAATATTACCTTCTCGTGCCGTAACATCAGGTCATTAAAATCTGCATCATGCCGGGGCGGGTTTACATTTTCGGCAATGCTGCGCCAATAGGGTGCCATAGCCTCATAGGTTTTTCGGCCAAGCAACAAGGTATCGGCCCCGGCCAATTGCAGGGTGAAGGCCTGCGCAATTTCATCGTCCCAAAAATCGGTATGCCATGAAAGGCCGCCATCACTGGCAGCCATAAAGCCGTTAAGCGTTAAATTCATGGATACAACAAGATGCCGCATTGTTTTAATTATTAGCAGGGCTGTACCTCAATACCGATACACCACAATCAAATTGTTTAGCTTCCTCAAGCTTAAGTGTAAGCCTATCCTCAAGCGCATTAAAAATCGGCATCCCTTTGCCTATTGCAGCAGGGTTAATAAATAAGTGGTATTCGTCTATCAGGTTGTGTTTTATCAGGGATGAAACAAAGCCGGCTCCACCGTAAACTATAATATCTTTTCCCTCGCCTGTTTTAAGGTTCTTTACCTCTTCCACAATGTCTCCGGTCGCCAGTTCTGTAAACTCCCACGGATTCTCGGTAAGGGTTTTAGTGAATACGTATTTGGGTGTTTCAACCATGGTGCGGGCAAAATCGGCCATTTGGGTGTCGGTAAGGCGCTCTTTCCATACAGGGATAAAGCCTTCTGCCAGCTTGCGGCCCATCACGATGGTATCGATAGATGCGGTAAGGTTGCCAACGTAGCTTTTCAATTGGTCATCCCAGTTCCAGGTTAGCCAATCCATTTCACCGTTGGGGCCTGCCACAAAACCATCTATACTTACCTGCATTTGTAATTTTAATTTTTTCATTTTTCTTAGCTTGATAATACAAAGGTAGGGCACACATCAATAAGCCAGCAGGTGCAAAAAGGACTTTTTAAGGGTTGTTTACGACTTGCTCTTGTTTTGCTTCGCTACTCCGCTTATCTTGCATATACAAACCGCTACCCACCATCATGAAACACATTTCCATACTCATTACCAATGAGGCTGTTTTAGCCAGTATTGCCGACCCGCGCATTATGTTCACCGGTGTAAACGACTTTTTAGAGGCGGCTGGTAAGCCACCTTTGTTTGATGTGCAGTTGGTAGGTACACAGCGGGAAGTAAAACTACATGGGGGGCTGTTTTCGGTACATACCGATGCTTTGTTGAGCGAAGTAAAGAAAACCGACCTTATTATTATCCCGGCCATATCAGGCGATATCAAAACAACTTTAAAGCGCAACGAGGAGTTTATCCCCTGGATAATTGAGCAGCACCATAAAGGTGCCGAAGCTGCCAGTCTCTGTATTGGTGCGTTTCTGTTAGCCTCAACTGGCCTGCTTGATGGTAAGGAGTGCAGCAGCCATTGGCGCACTGCCAACGAGTTCAGGGAGATGTTCCCGAAAGTTACCCTTGTTGATGACCGCATTGTTACCGAACAAAAGGGGCTTTACAGCAGCGGTGGCGCAACCTCATACTGGAACCTGCTTTTGTACCTGGTTGAAAAATACGCAGGGCGCGATATGTCTATCATGGCCGCTAAGGTTTTTGCGTTGGAAATTGACCGCAAAAGTCAATCCCCGTTCATTATGTTCAACGGGCAGAAAACCCATGAGGATGAACCGATCAAAAAGGCTCAGGAATTTATCGAAGCCAATATTGCCGAACGAATTTCGGTAGAAGACCTCGCCATGAAATATGCCATCGGTAAACGGCATTTTGAGCGTCGGTTTAAAAAAGCAACCAATAACAGTCCGCTCGAATACATCCAGCGCGTTAAAATAGAGGCAGCTAAAAAACACCTGGAAAGCAGCCGCAAAAATGTTAACGAAGTGATGTATGATGTTGGCTACTCTGATACAAAAGCCTTCCGCACGGTATTTAAGAAGATAACGGGCCTATCACCGGTAGAGTACAGGAATAAGTATAACCAGGCAAGTTGAATTAGGATTTCAGGGGATAATAGCTTAAGTAAAACCTTTCGCCATCCTCGTATAATTTCACTAATTTGCGCCACCGGCAAAACCAAATAGCCGGGAGGGACATTTATTCTATTAATGCTTAAGCAAACAAATAAAATTGCCGTTGTTGGCGGCGGTAGCTGGGCTACAGCCAATATCAAAATGCTTACCGACAATACCGTTACCAAGGAAATATCCTGGTGGATGCGTAACGGAGAGGCAGCAGATTATATCAAGAAATTTCGTCATAACCCACACTATCTAAGCTCGGTTGAAATAAAACTGGAGTCGGAGAATATAGGCACTGAGTTAAAGCCACTCATAGCTGATGCGGATTTCATCCTACTGAACGTACCGGCTGCTTTCCTTAAGGAAGCGTTGACCGGTATTACGGCTGATGACCTTAAGGGTAAGAACATCGTATCGGCAATAAAGGGTATTGTGCCTGATGAAAACAAGATCATAGGAGAATTTCTGAACGAGACCTACGGTGTTCCATTTGAGAAGATCCTGGTAATAAGCGGC
>JAESTD010000088.1 GCA_016763755.1 Mucilaginibacter sp. | reverse complement strand
GGTGATGCACTGGTTTTTCAGGATATTGCAGAACTGGAAGATGCTGAACTACCTGCGAATTTTACGTTGTATAGCCAAACTACCAAGAGTATGGAGAAATTCTACAACGTAAAAGAGCAACTACTGGCCCGTGGTTATGAAGTAAAGGCTAATGATACCATTTGCCGCCAAGTGAGTAACCGCGATAAAGACCTACCCGTTTTTGCTACCAAATTCAATAAAATAGTATTTGTATCGGGCAAAAAATCATCAAACGGTAAAGTGCTTTACGAGGTTTGTAAAAAGCACAACACCAATACTTACTTCGTATCATCAATAGATGAGCTTAACCCCACAATGTTTTCTCCTAACGATACCATAGGCATTGCCGGCGCAACATCAACCCCCATGTGGCTGATGCAGCAAGTAAAAGTCGAGCTGGAAAAATATTAAGCACGCTATTTGCTCCGGATAAGCATCTTGCAAAAAACACCCACATATACCGGTCTATTTGTCGCCTTAACCGTAATTGGTTGTTGGGCTTTGTCCATTATATTACTGATGCAATGGCAGGTGGATTTCGGTAACCCTTTGCTTTATCTGTTCATTTTATTGCAGATGCATCTGTACACCGGGCTATTCATCACCGCGCACGATGCCATGCATGGCTCCGTGGCGCCAAAAGCCTGGATAAATAACGCAGTGGGCTTTGTTAGTACATTTTTATACGCATCGTTTTGGTACCCGAAGTTATATACCAAGCACCACCAACATCATAGCCATGTACATACGCATGAAGACCCTGATTACCACGAAGGCAGTTTTCTGCGTTGGTACGTGCAATTTATCCGCAACTATTTGTCGGTTTGGCAGATTGTAGTGATGGCGATTGCATTCAACGTTTTCAAGATCTGGATTCCGCAGGCCAACCTGCTACTCTTTTGGGTAGCGCCATCACTGCTGAGCACTTTGCAATTATTTTACTTCGGCACCTACCTGCCGCATAAAGGCGAGCACGATAACAAACACCAGTCGCGCAGTTTACCGCGTAACCATGTGTTTGCTTTTTTTAGCTGTTACTTTTTTGGCTATCACTATGAGCACCACGAATCGCCATGGTTACCATGGTGGAAGTTGTGGAAAGCGCCGAAGCCTCCTAAAGTTACACCACTACGTTAACAATCCTTCCTTTTACAACAATAACCTTTTTAGGTGCTTTGCCGTCCAGGTGTTTTTGCACGTCTGCGTGGGCCAATACCGCAGCTTCTACATCGGCAGGTTGCATGGTTAGGGGCAGGCTGATATTCGTGCGTACTTTACCGTTAAACGATACCGGGTAGGCAAACTCGTCTTCAACCAAATACTCCGGCTGGAATTTAGGATAAGCAGCTGTTGATATAGTGCCCTCACTATTACCTAACAACGACCATAGTTCCTCTGCAATATGCGGCGCGTACGGTGCCAGCACAATAACCAAATTTTCAAGGATGGCACGTTTGTTACATTTAAGATCGGTCAATTCGTTAACCGCTATCATGAAGCTGGATACCGAAGTATTGAATGAGAAACGCTCGATATCTTCTTCCACTTTCTTAATGATCTTGTGCAATGCTTTTAACTCAGCCTTGCTTGGCGCATCGTTTGAAACTACGAAATTCCAGTTAGCGTCATGGAACAATCTCCAGAACTTACGCAGGAACTTGAATACCCCCTCAATACCATTAGTATTCCATGGTTTACTTTGCTCCAGCGGACCAAGGAACATCTCGTACATACGCAAGGTATCGGCACCGTAACGCTCAATCAAATCATCGGGATTAACCACGTTGAACTTTGATTTCGACATTTTTTCGACCTCAACGCCGCAGATGTATTTACCATTCTCTAGGATAAATTCCGCATCAGCAAAATCTTCTCTCCATGTTTTAAACTTGTTAATGTTCAATACATCATTTTCAACAATGTTTACGTCAACATGGATAGGAGAGGTTTTATATTCTTTAATCAAGCCGTGAGATACAAACGTATTAGTGCCTCTTCCTTCCCCATCAATTAAGCGATACACAAAGTTACTACGACCTTGTATCATCCCCTGGTTGATCAATTTCTTGAAAGGCTCTTCCTCAATAGCCTTACCAATATCTTTCAGGAATTTGTTCCAGAAACGACTGTACAGCAAGTGGCCAGTAGCGTGCTCGCTGCCGCCGATATACAAGTCAACATCCTTCCAGTACGCTATTGCTTTTTCTGATGCAAACTCGGTGTTGTTATCGGCATCCATATAGCGGTACCAGTACCAGCTGCTGCCCGCCCAACCAGGCATGGTGCTGAGTTCGTATTCGAACTGATGGTGATAATTCCAATCGGTTGCAGAAAATAATTGAGGTCTAATTTCAAAGCGTTCAATTTTTTTTATAATCGAGTCTAAATCTAATTTGACCAATTCATCCTCGGTAAACTGTAAGTATGGAATCCGATAATATTTTAAGTACTTACGACGTGCATTCGCCCGCCTTGTATCCTTTGTTTTATAGTAAGTTATATCGATAGCTAACTTGAAAGTTGGCATGTCTATAAGAAAATCTATTATGATATCATTAATTAAAGCTTCCTTTTTTAAATAAGTACCATATTTGGGCGATAAAGCATTGTTTAATTTAAATACTAACGCTTCGGAGATTTCTTTATAATAACGATCTCTATAATTGTTTAAAGCATAATCAAATTTGGAATGGGTTAATGGGTTAACCCATTTCGTTGCTCTTCCTAAAGGAGGCTCTCCTGTTTCCGTAGGTAAATATTTGTCAATTTCTGGCAGTTCTAATGGTAGTTCTTTTTCATCAATTAGATAAGGTAATTCGTTTCTGAAATAAACCGGTACTGGCTCACCCCAGTAACGCTGGCGACCAAAAATGGCATCGCGCATCCTGAAGTTCACTTTGGCTTTACCCAAACCTATCTCTTCCAACTTGGCGACTGTAGCGGCTGTCGCCTCTTTATAGCCCAAGCCGTTAATAAAATCGCTATTAATATATTTACCTTCCTTGGTTGGGTCGGCCTCGGTTTCAATATTTTGGATATCGATGATCGGGATGATCGGCAAGTCAAAATGCTTGGCGAACAGGTAGTCGCGCTGGTCGCCGCTTGGTACGGCCATTACTGCGCCGGTACCATAGCCTGCCAACACGTAATCAGCTATCCAAACCGGGATCTTATCCCCATTAAGTGGATTAGTTACATAGCTGCCGGTAAATGCACCTGATACGGTTTTGGTATCAGCCATGCGGTCCAACTCGCTTTTCTTTTTTGTTTGGGCGATGTAGGCATCAATATCTGCTTTTTGCTCAACAGTGGTCAATTCAGCAACCAACTCATGTTCAGGAGCAATAACCAGGAAACTTACGCCGAAGATGGTATCAACGCGGGTGGTGAAGACTTCTATGTAAGAGGCCCCCTCTGAATCTCCCCCGATAGGGGAGACTTTCTCAGCCCCCTCTCCTTCGGAGAGGGTTGGGGAGAGGCTCAACGGAAATTTCACACTCGCGCCTACACTCTTACCTATCCAGTTGCGCTGCATTTCTTTCAAAGGCTCGGGCCAGTCAATAGTGTCCAAACCTTGCAGGAGGCGCTCGGCGTATGCAGTGATGCGCATACTCCATTGCATCATTTTCTTTTGCTCAACAGGGTAACCGCCGCGCTCGCTGAAGCCGTCTTTTACCTCGTCATTGGCCAATACCGTACCCAGGGCGGCACACCAGTTAACAGTGCTCTCGCGCAGGTAGGTAAGGCGATATTTTAGTAACTCTTCCTGCTTTGCTTTTTCAGAAAGGGCTTTCCATTCATCGACTGTAAAGGTTAATGTATCTTCGTCGCTAACGGCTACGATACCTGCAGAACCTTTGGTTTCAAAGTGGGCAACAAGGCTGTCAATGCTTTCGGCTTTCTCAGCAGCTTTATTGTACCAGCTGTTAAAAAGCTGCATAAATATCCACTGCGTCCACTTATAATAATCCGGCGAACTGGTGCGTACCTCGCGGCTCCAATCAAAAGAAAAACCTATCTGATCCAATTGGCGGCGGTAGGTATTGATGTTCGCTTCGGTAGTAAGCGATGGATGCTGGCCGGTTTGTATAGCGTACTGCTCTGCCGGTAAACCAAAGCTATCATAACCCATCGGGTGCAATACATTAAAGCCTTTATTGCGTTTATAGCGCGCAAAAATATCAGAAGCAATATAGCCCAGGGGGTGGCCAACATGTAAGCCCGCACCTGATGGATAAGGGAACATATCCAGCACGTAGTACTTAGGTTTACTGCTGTTGTTATCGGCTTTAAACGTATTGTTATCCGCCCAAAACTGCTGCCATTTCTTCTCTATATCTTTAAATTGATAATCCATGTGTTGTTTACCGGTTTGAGGTTGCGAAAATACTAAAAAACTACTTACTGATTAACCTTTGACTGCCGAATACACAAAGTCTATATACTCGGTAGTTTAACATTAAAGTTGGCGGGCTATATTTTAAGGTTTAATTTCGGCCTGTATCATTGCCGGCAACCGCCAAAAAAACCGATGTTAAAAAGCTTTAAGGATAAAGATATGCAGGCTGTTATAGGCTGGGTGCTCCGCGCAGGGGTTTTGATCTCTATGCTTATAGTTTTCATTGGTGGCTGCGTTTATATCTCCAGACACGGGCGCACCATTGCTAATTATCACGAGTTTAAAGGAGTGCCGGATTTTATACAAACCGCAAAAGGCATTTTCCATGGCATAATCACAGGCAGAGGCAGGGCCATAATCCAATTCGGGATAATCTTATTGATCGCTACGCCTGTTGTTAGGGTGATATTTTCTGCTATCGGTTTTATATTGGAGAAAGATCACCTGTATACTGTTATCACGTTTATCGTGTTAATAATAATTATCTGCAGCGCCTTAAGCGGCTACGCCGGATAGCTAAAAACCAAGCCTTAATTATTCTCGTATGTTGTAATAAATATGCACAGGCATAAAGTACAGTCGTCGGCTTTGCAGAGTATTGGCTATGATGCCAAAACCCAGGTTCTTGAATTAGAGTTCAGGGATAACAGCAGCGTATGGCAGTATTTTGGCATCAGGCCGTCAACCTACAAAAAGTTCATCAGTGCCGAATCATTAGGGAATTACTTTACAAAACGCATCAAAGGGCGTTATCCGGAATTGAAGATAGATATCAGCAATTAATTAACGCCGATACGTTTTTGCTCTTCTTCGCTGCCGGTGCTATGGCGTGCAGCGCCTTTCACCGATGTGTTGCCAAAACGGTAACTAAAGCTTAAAGATACAATGCGATACTCGCGCCAATCTACAGTAGCGCGATTTAAATTTTGATAGGTAGTATAGGCACGGTCGCGGCGGGTTTTAAATATGTCTGTAACGCTGAGGCTCAATTTACCCAGTTTATTTAATACAGGCATACTAAGCCCTGCATTAGCGTAGTAGGCGGACTTGAAATTATTAATACCATATATCGTTGGGGTTTCGTAAAAGCCGTAAAGTTCTGCACTCAATTTGCTGCCCAGTTTAAAGGTTTGCGTAGTAGTTATCCAAACATCGCTTGTGCTCCTGTCAAAATCGCCGTATTTAGCGTCGGCTATGTAGCGCTGGTATGATGCATCTACCTCATAATTACTTTCCCACCAATTGGTAAATCTAATTGGTGTATTGATGTTGATGCCGATAGTATGCATACGCCCGAGGTTAACATCAGTGTTAATAACCACTTTGGTAGCATCATTTTGCTGATAAAATGGGAAAGCTGCACCCGTAGCAAATGTGGCGTATACTTTAGTGTTCAATTGCTGGTTATAGGTATGCATCAAGCTTATCGTGTTGGTATACACAGGCAAGAGATAGGCATTACCTGCCTGATAAGTATAAACATCAATAAACGACAGGAACGGATTTAATTTATCATACACTGGCCTTGCAATACCACGCGTAAAATTTAGTGAATAGTCGTTTTTGTCGTTCTGGTGATACTCTATCTGCAGGGTTGGGAATAAGTTAAAATAATTGTTAGGTGTGATGCGATGGTCATCAGGTAGTTGCTCGCGGTATGAGTCGCCCCGCGAATCAGTATGCTCGCCCCTTACGCCTATGTTAATATCTGTTTTGCCGAATTTGCCGCTATAGTTTATATAGCCTGCAGCAATTTTCTCGGTATAAACAAAATGGTTGCTGAAGGTGGCATCAATAGTGTATACATTATTCACCAGCGGCCCAAATATCAGGTTGTTATCTGTTTTAGTGGTACTAAATTTTAAACCTGCATCAAACTTTGAATTTTTGCCAAGGGGGTTACTGTAATCCAACAACGCCGACCAGATATTTACTTTAGTAGGCGACAAATTTTGCAGTAGTAACGGATCTCGGTATTGGCTCCCACCGGCGTTATTGAATGTGTTATTAATATACTCGTCAGAGCTGCGCGAATTACGCGTATAAGTTACATTTGCAGCAATTGTGCGCCCGGCCGAATCTAATTTACCTGTATAGTTTGCATTGTAAGTAAATGTATGAATATCCCTATCCAGTGCAGAATTAGCGCGCAGGGTAGAGTCCAGCGTTCCCTGGTTTAATATACTCAGCGTATTGCGCTTATCAAAAGTTGCGTTATTGATATTACCGCTCACCAGGAACCCAAGGGTGTGTCCATTCGCTATATAAAAATCGGTACCTAACCTAAAGTTATTGGTAAATGTTTCAGATGTGCTGCGGTACATGGTATTATACTGACTTTGCAGGCCGTTATAATCGATACCACGTATCGTATTGAAATTTTTGTAGCTCTTGTTGGCAATGAAATTGTAATTACCAAATATGTTGTAATATTTTGTGCGGCTATTAAAACTGATGCCGCTGTTGCCCTTGTAATATCTGCCATAACCCGCACCAAGGTTTATAGTACCGTTTGTGCCGAGGTTCTTCCCCTTTTTTAGTATGATGTTCACTATACCACCTGCCGCCGCATCATATTTGGGTGAGCCACCGGTGATAATTTCCATGCGGTCGATATTACTTCCCTGAGTGCTTTTAAGCAGGGCTGCCAGATCGGCACCCGATAAGTTGGTTGCCTTACCATCTATCAGTATTAATGCATCCTGCCTGCCGCTTACACTGATGGCATCATTGTTATCAACCCTAACACCGGGCGATTGCCTTAAGATATCTAATGCTGATTGTCCATCGGCAATTATACTTGCAGACGGGTTGATGACGGTTTTTCCGGGCTTTACTTCTACATAAGCTTTGCGGGCTACCACGGCAACTTCCCTTAGTTGGGTGCTGATGGGAGAAAGTTGCAGAGGTGTAAGAGATACTGTTTTACCTGTTGCAAGTTCAAACTCCGGGGTGTAAGCGCGTTTATAACCCAGCATAGTTGCCAGTAACACGTACTTTCCGGGTTTAATATTAGTAAATTGAAAAGCGCCTTTAGCATCAACAAATGCCGATGTGGCAATGGTCGAGTCTGGTAAGTGCAACAAAATAGCAGTAGCTGCATCAGCAGGCTGATTGCTTTGTGTTAAAACAATACCTCGTATAAATGTGATACCGGTTTGGGCGAAACAAAAATTAATACATACCAGGAATGCTATCAATAAGCACCCGTTCTTGAACTTCATTAATTAGTTAGTAGAAATAGTCGTATAGTTTCAGTTAAAAAGTTAAAATTAATAAGAATATTGCACGTTTAAGCATATTTTGGTTTCTTTTTTTACGGAAAATGTATCAGAAATGTTGCTTAAGGTAAAATTGCGCTAATACTTTTGTAATTATTATTTTCGTGCGTTATTCTCTAAGTGAATGGCAAACCGTGTATAAAGAAACTATACTTTTCAATAACTGCTCTGCTTTTAGCTATCGGAGCCTTTGCGCAGGCGGCGCCGGCAAATTTTGCAACTGCTTTAAATAAGTTTAAACTATACTACAACGGCGATAAGCCTGATAGCATTTTTAATATGTTTAGTGCCGAAATGAAAGCGGCCCTCCCCCTCGATAAATTTAAGCCGACTACCATACAGTTAAAAAAACAATTGGGTAGCCTTAAAAGCGCTGAGTTGATAAAATTCAGTGCGCCATTAGCGGTTTATAAAGCAACGTTTGATAACGCAATATTCAACCTTAATATTTCTTTGGATGGCCAAAGCAAATTCACCGGATTGTTGCTAAGCCCCCATGCCGACCAGGCGGCTACTGCCATGCAGATGGATCCAGGTTTGAAAGAGTCGCCGATTATTTTGAAAACCTTGAGCGGTTCGGTATCAGGTACGCTTACAATGCCTGCTGATGCTACCGATAAAGTACCGGTTGTGCTGATCATTGCCGGATCCGGACCTACAGACCGCGATTGCAATAGCCCAAAACTTGGCCTCAGCACTAATGCCTATAAAATGCTGGCAAATGATCTTGGTAAAGCCGGCATTGCTACCGTACGCTATGATAAGCGCCTGGTTGGCCAAAGTGTTAGCTCAACCAAGCAAAAAGAGTTACGTTTTGAAGATTATGTTGATGATGCAGTTGGCCTGGTACAGCTTTTGGCCGATGATAAGCGTTTTTCTAAAGTGATCATTTTGGGCCATAGCGAAGGCTCGTTAATTGGCTTATTGGCAACACGCGACCAACCGGTTAAAGCTTTTATTTCTGTAGCAGGTGCAGGCCGTTCTGCCGATCTGATAGTAACCGAGCAAATGAAAGCCCAGCCACAATTTATACGCGATAATTTTAAATTAATGTTGGATAGCCTCAAAAAGGGTAAGTTTACCCCTAACATCGACCCTAAAATATATTCGATTGCAGGGCCTGAGGTGCAGCCTTACTTAATGTCATGGTTTAGATATAACCCGGTGCGCGAGATCAAAAAGATTAAGGTACCCACATTGATATTACAAGGTTCAACCGATTTGCAGGTACCGGTAAGCGAAGCCGAGTTGCTTAAGAAAGCAAAGTCTGATGCGCAACTGGTAATTATCCCGAATATGAACCACGTGCTTAAAGAAGCACCTGCCGACAGGGAACAAAACCTGGCTACTTACAACAAACCAGATTTGCCGTTAAAACCCGAGCTGGTGAGCAGCATAATAACGTTTGTGAAAGGATTAAAATAGTTCTTAGTCCAGCGATGATACGCGGGGACGAGAATCTTGTTTCTTGCCTCTAATAGTCCTGTCTCTAATTTTCCTTTACCATTCGTTCCAGCGCGTCAATCCATTTTGGCTCAGCATTAAGGCTCTCTACCAGTTGCACATGCTCGCCGCCGAGCGCTTTAAATTCGTCGCCGTATTCGTGGGTAACTTCAAAAACGGTTTCGAGGCAGTCGCTAACAAAGGCCGGGCAAAATACCAACAGGCGTTTTTTACCTTCTTTGGCTAACTGGGCTATTACCTCGCTGGTATAAGGTTGCACCCACGGATCGCTGCCGAGGCGCGATTGAAAACATACAGTGAACTTTTCTTTAGGCAAGTTCATTTTCCCAGCGATAAGTCTTGCGGTATCGTGCGATTGTGCCGAGTAGCACAATTTATTAGTATCGTTTAACGTATCGCAACAACCGTCTTTCTGCAGACAATAGCTGCCGGTGTGATCGCATTTTTTTAGCTGGCGCTGTGGCAGCCCGTGGAAGCTAAACAAAACATGGTCATAACTTTCGGGATTGTGGCGTTGCGCGTTATCAGCAAAAGTCTCGATCATCAGATTATCGTTGTGGAAGGAGTTGATGAAAGTGATCTGCGGTACAGTTTGCCATTCCCTTACAATTCCCATGATCTTTTCATGTACGGATCCGGTGCTGGCCGATGCATATTGCGGGAACAAGGGGATCACGATGATATCGCCTATCAAAGCTTCTTTTAGCCTTGCCAAAGCGGCATCGATAGAGGGGCTTTGATAACGCATAGCCAATTCCACAACGTAGCTGTTGCCAAGGCGTTCCTGTAATAATTTTTGTTGTAACAGACTGTAGTGCAGTAATGGCGAACCAGTTTCTTTATCCCAGATAGCCTGGTAGAGTTTAGCGGATTTAGGCGCCCTAAATGGAACAATAACAGTTTTGACCAGGAAAGTACGCAATACAGGGTTAACATCAATAACCCTTGCATCCATTAAAAACTCGTTCAGATATTTGCGTACATCCGATGTCGACGGACTATCCGGTGTACCTAAGTTCACCAGTAAAACTCCCTTTTTTGCCATAATTATTTGAGATGCAAATGTACAAAAAAACGTCCTACCGATTTTTAGCCGTAGTCATTATTGCAAAATGATGATACCCAAACTTAAAACCCTCCGTTTCACCTGTCTGCAACTAACTCATAATTATTACCAATACCTAATAGTGGCAAGCAAGAGCGCATGTAGTGTTAAAAACCAAAAACCATTGTAAATAAGCAGTCGTCAATCGGTCAACTGCCTATCATTCATCATCTTAGTGTAACATATACATTACAACCTTAACTATTTTTTAATTTCTACGATAACAGCTGTAACATTTTCAGCAATTTCGCCTCAAATTACGAAACGCTCAAATTATGAAACGAATACTTTTACTTATTATAGTTATTTGCGCTGCATTTACAGCCAACGCCCAGATCCCGATGGGTGGCGGCGGCTCAAGTGTGGTGGGCAAAATATCGGGCAAGGTTATCGACTCGTTAACCAAAAAACCGGTAGACTATGCAACTATAAGCATTTTCCGCAGTGGAGGTACTACGCCCATGAACGGTGTATTAACCGATGCCAATGGTAACTTCCAGCTAAATGGCATCAAAACAGGCAAATACAAAATCACCATATCTTTTATCGGCTACCCGGCCAGAACGTTTGATCCGGTAGAAACCACTGCAGGCAAACCTGATAATAACATGGGTACTATCCTGCTTAAACCAAGTGCTACTGCACTTAAAGAGGTGCAGGTAGTTGGCCAGGCTGCACTTATCGAAAATAAAATTGATAAGATAGTTTACAATGCAGAGAAAGATGTTACATCTCAAGGCGGTAGTGCTACAGACGTGTTGCAGAAAGTGCCAATGGTATCGGTAGATATGAACGGTAACGTAGCCGTACGCGGCGACCAAAACGTTCGCGTCCTCATCAACGGTAAACCATCAGGTGCTACCTCGGCAAGCTTAGCTGACGTATTAAAAACCATCCCAGCCGATCAGATCAAAAGCATCGAAGTAGTTACCTCGCCATCTGCTAAATACGATGCGGAAGGCTCTGCAGGTATCATCAACATCATCACCAAAACCAAAAATGCGTCTGGCATAAGCGGCGGTATAAGCGGTGGTGTGGGTACACGCCAAAACAACGGTAACTTTAACCTTAATTACAATAAAAACAGGTTTAACTTATCTGCCAACCTTGGTGGTAACTTAACATGGCCGCAAACTACAAATACTGTTTTCGATCAAACCATTAACACGCCTGCAATACCGGCACAAAACGGTAATGAAGCTGTAGATGCCGTTAACACGCATAACTACGGCACATCAAGCAGTACCATGAAAAGGCACGGTGCTATGGGTTCTATTACTGCCGGTTACGAATTTAACGGATTCAACAGCATAAACAGCACCATCAGGCTAAATGATGGTCAGTTTAGATTTAACGGAACAGGTACAAACTTTAGAGATAACCTGCTCGACGCATCTCAAAACCAATCATATACAAGCAATACCTTCTCTAATACTGTGTTTAGAGGTTTTGACTGGAATATCGACTACACCCACAAGTTTAAAAAAGAAGGTCATGAGATCATTGTTTCAGGCCAGTGGACACACGCTATTGTAAACTCTGATTATAATAACACCTTCACCTCTGTTAACCCAAGCCAGAAAGGCAATAACGATGGTAAAAACAACGAGTATACTTTACAGGCAGATTATACCCTGCCCGTAAGTAAATTGTTAAAGGTAGAAGCCGGTGGTAAAACTATTCAAAGACGTATAAGTAGTGTTTACGATGTGTTTAGTATCGACCAAAACGGAAATAATCCAATATTTGACCCGCTTAACTCAAACCTTTATAATTACACGCAGAATGTATATGCAGGCTATAGTGTGTTAACATTTACGTTACCAAAAAGCTACTCTATTTTAGTAGGTGGCCGTTTTGAGAACACACAGATAACCGGCGACCCAAGAACGGTAGATCCATCAGCGAATGCATTACAAGATCTTAAAAAATTCTCAAGCGACTATAACACCTACATTCCAAGTTTAACCATCCAGAAAGCGTTTGGCTCAAATACGTTAAAACTATCATATAGCAAACGTATACAGCGCCCAAGCTTGCAGGTTTTAAATCCTTTCATCAATCGCTCTCAGGTGCAAAGCCAATCGGTGGGTAACCCGGAGTTATCGCCTGAAACTTCACAAACTATCGAGTTGAACTATAATGCCTTCATCAAATCATCAGTAATTAACTTTGCAGTTTATTACAAAAACACTAAAGGTTTAATAGAAGGTATTGCTTCACCCCTTACAGAGGTTATCAATGGTGAAACTATTATAGGCACGCGCTCAAAATCATTTAACATTGGCGAGAACAATTCATTTGGTGCAAGCTTATTCGGCTCTATTTCACCAATTAAAGCATTAACCATCCGTGGTAGTGTGAATGTGTTTACTTACAATCCTACTGTTTATTCTGAATATTCAGCATTTATCAATCCGGATGCAATTAAAACCCGCGTTATGTCTACCCTATTCGGTAGCGCTACGTTAAACCTGCCAAAAAGCTTCATTGTTGAGGCATTTGGATTCAGTAACTCTGCCCGCAGAACTATCCAAGGTTCGAGCCCGGCATTTGGCATTTATGCATTGGGTATTAAAAAACAATTCCTGAACAAAAAGGCTTCGATTGGTTTAAATACCGTACAACCTTTTGCTGTTAACAAAGCCTTTAACCAGGAAACATCAAGCGCTGGCTTTAAATCGAGCACACGCTCATTGGTACCTTTCCAATCGTTCGGTATTACATTTAGCTATAGCTTCGGTAAAATGACCTTCAGCAATCCGAAAAAGAAAGGTGTTAACAATGACGACCAGATCCAGGGCGGCGACCAGCAAGGTGGCGGCATGGGTGGCGGCAACAGCGGCGGACGCTAATATTTGTTCTTTATCAAAAAGCCCCGGTAGTAGTACTATCAGGGCTTTTTTAGTTTATACTTTGACACGCCGAGAAACGAAGCATCTTTCTAACTTTCTTCGTCATTGTCATTTCGATCCGCCGGCTGGCGGAGAGAAATCCTGTTATTAATGCTAAGCGGTTCGCTATTCTGAAATAGCAAGATTTCTCCTCGTTCCTCGTTCGAAATGACATGCTTTTGTTTTGCGCAATCACGCAGGCGATTGTTACTCCGTATCCGTAAACGCATCGCCACCAATAAATATCATGGTGTTGGTAGCATGCGGCGGCGAACCTGTTGCGCCAAGCGCGAATGATTTTTTAACCGTTTTATCAGCATAGGTTAGCTCGATGGTATTGCCATAGATACGGTAGGTACCTGCGGTTTTGCTCTTCTTCCAGGCAGATGCGCCTGCGGTCATGATACCACCGTTAGCGCCTTCGGTGAAGTGCGTGGCATCAATAAATGTAAGTTTCTTGATAACAAGGGCATTTGTTCCATTTCCATAATCGCCACCGCTCACCTTTTCGTACGCTTTTTTAAGGGTAATGGCTTTGCTGTACGGATAAGCCGGGAACCAGTTGCCACTCCCCAACTTATAATCATGACTTTTGCCCTGGCTATTGGTGAGGGAAAAAGTTGCGCCGGTCTTTTTCCAAGTGCCCCAGGCCTTTGGCCTGCCGGCTTTTGATGCCGCTACATCCAGTAACTCCAACGGCTCATTGCCTACATCAAAATAATCGCCATTTTTGAAGAGTACTACCGGCTCAAATGCGATGGCAGCCGGGTAACCGCTCACCGCCCTAAAATACCAACCCTCTACCGCAGGTGCCGCTATGTTGGCCTTTACGGAAATTTTGGGATGCTCATTGGCCGATACCGCGCCCGTGACTATAAAAGCCATCAACAACGCAGCCACTATTTGCTTTATTTTCATACGCTTGTTGTTTGTTACTCTTAAAACAACTACACAACAAGGCGTTTGGTTTAAAGAAAGCGGAAAGTTAACATTACAACACTATCGACATGTCGTTTTCATGGGGTAGATCACTACACATCCATCGCATCATAAACCACAACCTTTTCCCAAAGAGGGCTGCAGTTTTTGATAAATTCCTGATGAATAGGATGACTTTGATATTTGGCCTGGCCTTCGAGGTTCTCAAAAAACATCAGCTCTGATACCCCCCAGCTATTATCAACCACATCGCGCTTTTCGGTACTGGCTACTATGCCAATGCGAAGTTCTTTGATAGTATCTATTTTGCGCAGGGTTTTCAATCCGGCGATGATCTTATCGCGGTCTTCAGCAGAGCCCGGGTTTTTAAGCCAGAAAAATACGTGATGTACAATTGGATATTTGCTTGTCATGTTAGTAGTTTTTATAATTGATGGCATAGCCGATGCTACAGCCGTACCAGCGGTTGCAGCAGCCGCGGTGGCAATAAATTTACGTCGGGTAGTTTTCATAAAATGGTTAACAGTTTGGTTGCTCACACTTTTCGTTGCTAAACTCCGGTTCAAAGGTGCTGTGACTAATAGATAAATGCTCCAGCCTATGGCGCAGATCATGTTTTATCTCATCGAACTTATTCATATTATCCGGGCTTACAACCAAATGGGCCGTGAGGGCATTCTCGGTAGTGCTGAGCGCCCAAACATGCATATGATGAATATCCACTATCCCATCGGCCTTCAATAATTCGGCTTTGATTTTTTGCAGGTCGATGTCTTTCGGCACGCCATCCATCTCCAGGCGGAGACTATCCTTCAACAAACTCCAGGTACCGGCAAGTATAACAACGCCGATAATAATACTCACCACACTATCTATCCAGGCCAGGTTTGTAAAGTAGATGATAACACCAGAGATTACAACCCCAAATGAAACAATGGCATCAACTGCCATGTGCAGATAAGCACCTTTTACGTTAAGGTCGCTGTCTTTATCTTTAACAAAAAGCCAGGCAGTGAAACCATTTACGGCTATACCAGCCAGTGCAACCCAGGCAATAGTACCCCCGGCAAGTGGCTCGGGGTGCATAAAGCGCACAATGGCTTCATAGATAATAAAGCCGACAGCTATAACCAATATCACGGCGTTAAAAAACGACACAATGATGGTTGATCGCTTGAAGCCGTAAGTATAGTTTTTATTGGATTTTGCCTTGGCCAATTTAAAAGCCAGCAATGCAAGTGCTAAAGATGCTACATCACTCAAATTGTGCCCTGCATCTGTTAGCAGAGCCAACGAGCCGCTTAACAAACCATAGATCACCTCTATGACCACAAATGCCGAATTAAGGATAATACCCCAGATAAATGCGGCATTCAGATGATCAAGTTTGGGTGCGTGGTCGTGATGGTGAGCGTGGTCGTGACTGTGCATGTGCATATACAAATGTGCGAAATAATTTTTCTGAACAAGAATTTATGGAATCGCAGAAATGTTAAAAGCCCGGCAGTTTCACACTGCCGGGCTTTTTCTTTCATTAATCTTGATTCCTGACTTTAACAGTCATGCATCTCAACATTAAGCTGTCAACTTTTTATACTTTCTCCTCTTTGGCGTTACATCGCCAACACGCTTGCGGTGATTTTCTTCGTAATCGCTGTAGTTTCCTTCAAAGAAGTAAACCTGCGAGTTACCTTCAAACGCAAGGATGTGGGTACAAACGCGATCAAGGAACCAGCGGTCGTGGCTGATGATAACCGCGCAGCCACCAAAGTTTTCGAGTGCTTCTTCCAGTGAACGCAGCGTATTCACGTCAATATCGTTGGTAGACTCATCCAGCAGTAATACGTTTGATCCTTTAGTTAGCGTGATAGCCAGGTGCACGCGGTTACGCTCACCACCCGATAGTACGCCCACTTTCTTCTGCTGATCGGCCCCGTTAAAATTGAATTTTGATACGTAGGCCCGTGAATTTAAAGGACGGTTACCTACTATGATATTATCGAGGCCACCGGTTACGTTTTCCCAAACAGATTTGTTGGGATCAAGGTCATCGTGCATCTGGTCTACGTAGCCTAAAGCTACGGTATCCCCTACACGGAAAGTGCCGGCATCTGGCTGGTCTTGCCCTGTAATCAAACGGAACAAAGTAGTTTTACCCGCACCGTTAGGCCCAATGATACCAACGATACCAGCAGGCGGCAGCGAAAAGCTGAGGTTTTCAAATAATACTTTATCGCCGTAGGCTTTGGTTACATTATTGGCTTCGATAACGATGTTACCCAAACGCGGGCCCGGCGGAATAAACAGCTCCAGTTTTTCTTCGCGCTCTTTAGTTTCTTCGGATGCCAGTTTCTCGTAGTTTGATAAACGGGCCTTTGATTTTGCATGGCGGCCTTTGGCACCCATGCGCACCCATTCCAGTTCGCGCTCAAGTGTTTTCTGGCGCTTGCTCTCGCTCTTTTCTTCGGCTGCCAGGCGTTTCGCTTTCTGATCTAACCATGAGGAATAATTTCCCTTCCATGGGATACCCTCTCCACGGTCAAGTTCAAGGATCCAGCCTGCAACATTGTCCAGGAAATAACGGTCGTGCGTTACGGCTATAACAGTACCTTTATATTGTTGTAAATGCTGCTCTAACCAATCGATAGACTCGGCATCCAGGTGGTTGGTAGGCTCATCCAGCAATAAAACATCCGGTTCCTGCAACAACAACCTACACAAAGCCACACGGCGGCGTTCACCACCCGATAATACTGAAATCTTTGTATCAGGCTCCGGGCAGCGCAAAGCATCCATGGCACGCTCCAGCTTAGTATCAAGTTCCCAGGCGTTGGTGGCATCAATCTTATCTTGTAGTTCGCCCTGGCGGTTCATTAGCTTATCCATTTTATCGGCATCGCTGTAGTACTCTTCCAGACCAAATTTCTCGTTTATTTCTTCGTATTCCTTCAACAGGGCAGTGGTTTCGGCAACACCTTCCTCAACAATCTCACGCACGGTTTTCTCAGGATCAAGTTCGGGCTCCTGGCTAAGATATCCCACACTATAACCCGGCGAGAATACCACCTCGCCAATGTTGGTTTTATCAATACCGGCAATAATTTTCAACAGGGATGATTTACCTGAACCGTTTAAACCGATAACGCCAATCTTGGCACCGTAAAAAAACGAGAGGTATATATTTTTCAGAACTGTTTTTTGCGGCGGGTAAACTTTGCTTACGCCGGCCATTGAAAAAATGATCTTTTCGTCAGCCATAAAATTTTTGATTTCTACTTAGGGAGAGCAAATATATGATTTGAAATGTGGAATGGTGGAGAATTTTTCACCCCAAATTCATCTTATAATTTGTATCTTTCAATGTAAATCGTTTGGTTTGCTATCGAGGCACAGGCACTGAGGGCAACTTTTTAAAGGGCTATGCCGTATTGTCATAAAAAGCATGACTAATTGCCCGCTTCAGGAGTTGTACAGATATTTATCGGTTTGTTGTAAACCATTTGCGTAGTGCAACGTCAAATAACAGAAGGTTTATTTGTTTTTCACTAAGTTTCAGCCGGATTAATTGGTAATCTGATAAAACAATAAGGCGTTAAACCGATTTTATTTTATAGTGGCTTTATCATTCAATTGTCTGTTTAGCTGCCGCAAAAAAAACTGGCAATATTGTTGATAAATATTTACAGAATCGGGCTGTCTGTTACAAGAACAAATATTAGATAGAATACGATCATAATCAGAAAGGTATATATGGAAGCTAAATTTTCGCCACGGGTTAAAGATGTAATACAATACAGCCGCGAAGAGGCGTTACGCCTTGGTCATGATTATATTGGTACTGAGCATCTTTTGCTTGGCCTCATCCGTGATGGTGATGGTGTGGCAATTAAACTATTGAAAGGGCTAACCGTTGATACCGCTAAACTACGCCGTGCTGTTGAGGATGCTGTGAAAGGAACAATTGGCACAAATGTACATATAGGCAGTATCCCGTTAACCAAACAAGCCGAGAAGGTATTAAAGATAACTTATCTTGAAGCCAAAATATTTAAAAGTGATGTGATAGGCACCGAGCACTTGTTGCTGTCTATCCTGCGCGATGAAGACAACATTGCTTCTCAGATACTAATGCAGTTTAATGTTAACTACGAGGTATTCAAAAGCGAGGTTGAATCGAGCAAAAATGATATTACCGACGAGATGCCGGGTTCATCAACCGGTGGCGACGACGACTTTAAAGAGGATGATTCTTTCACCCAGCCTAAAAAGGTGTCAGACATCAAGTCAAAAACACCTGTATTGGACAATTTTGGCCGTGATTTGACTAAAGCTGCCGAAGAAGGTCGCCTTGACCCAATTGTTGGCCGCGAGAAAGAGATTGAGCGTGTATCGCAGATCTTATCCCGTCGTAAAAAGAACAACCCTATTTTGATAGGCGAACCGGGCGTTGGTAAATCAGCCATCGCCGAAGGTTTGGCACTGCGCATTGTTCAGCGCAAGGTATCGCGTGTATTGTTCAACAAACGCGTAGTTACTTTAGACCTTGCCTCATTGGTTGCCGGTACCAAATACCGTGGCCAGTTTGAGGAACGCATGAAAGCCGTGATGAATGAGCTGGAAAAATCTCCGGATGTGATCCTGTTCATTGATGAGATCCACACCATAGTAGGTGCTGGTGGCGCCTCTGGCTCGTTAGATGCATCGAACATGTTTAAACCGGCTTTGGCACGCGGAGAGATCCAGTGCATTGGTGCAACTACGTTGGATGAGTATCGCCAGTACATTGAAAAAGATGGTGCGTTAGACCGCCGTTTCCAAAAAGTGATGGTAGAACCTGCCACACCTGATGAAACTGTTGAGATCCTTAACCGCATTAAAGAGGAATACGAAGAGCACCACGGTGTAACTTATACTGACGAGGCTATCAATGCTTGTGTTAGCTTAACTACCCGTTACATAACCGACCGTTTCTTACCGGATAAAGCTATTGATGCTTTAGACGAGGCCGGTTCACGTGTGCATTTGACCAATATCCACGTTCCGCAGAACATTTTGGATATTGAGGCTAAAATAGAGCAGATCAAGATAGAGAAGAACAAAGTGGTACGCAGCCAGAAATACGAAGAAGCTGCCAAACTGCGTGACACCGAGAAACACCTGCTTGAAGAGCTTGACCAGGCTAAAGCGGCATGGGAAGCTGAAACCAAAGCTAAACGCTATACGGTAACGGAAGACAATGTTGCCGAAGTGGTAAGCATGATGACCGGTATACCGGTACAACGTGTAGGCCAGGCAGACAGTGCCAAACTGCTTGCTATGAGCACTACCATCAGCGATAAAATTATCGGCCAGGATGATGCTATTAAGAAACTAACCCGCGCTATACAACGTACCCGCGCAGGTTTAAAAGATCCTAAGAAACCAATTGGTTCATTCATCTTCTTAGGCCCTACTGGTGTTGGTAAAACCGAGCTTGCCAAAGAGCTTGCGCGTTTTATGTTTGACACCGAGGATGCGCTGATCCAAATAGATATGAGCGAGTATATGGAAAAATTCGCTGTATCTCGTTTAGTGGGTGCGCCTCCGGGTTATGTAGGTTATGAAGAAGGCGGGCAGCTTACCGAAAAAGTACGCCGTAAGCCTTACGCAGTGGTATTACTGGATGAGATAGAGAAAGCACACCCTGATGTATTCAATATACTATTACAGGTATTGGATGAAGGTCAGCTTACCGACTCATTAGGCCGCAAGGTTGACTTCAGGAATACCATCATTATCATGACATCGAACATTGGTGCACGCCAGCTGAAAGATTTTGGACAAGGTGTAGGTTTCACTACAGCCGCCAAAACTACACAGGCAGAGGCCCACTCTCGTGGTGTGATTGAGAACGCTTTGAAACGCGCCTTCGCTCCGGAGTTCCTCAACCGTATTGATGATGTTATCGTGTTTAACTCATTAGGTAAAGAAGAGATCTTCAGGATCATCGATATTGAATTGGCTGCCCTGTTTGGCCGTGTAAATAGCTTGGGGTACAAAATTGAGCTTACGCTTGAGGCCAAAGAGTTTATTGCCGAGAAAGGTTATGACTCGCAATTTGGTGCAAGACCGCTTAAACGCGCTATCCAGAAATATTTGGAAGACCCAATTGCTGAAGAGATCCTGAAAGGCGAAATGCACGACGGCGACACCTTATTGGTTGACTTTGATAAAGAAACCAATGAAATAAAAGTGACCGACAAAAAAGGCGAAAACATTGAGCCAAAAAAAGAAGAGCAGAAATAATCTGTTCTGAGAAATATCAAAGCCCGTTTACAATGTAAACGGGCTTTTTTGTTTTAGCTTGTCACTTTTTATCAGGCATATAATCAACCGGCAGCATTTCTGCCAGGCGGCTTTTGCCCCAATATCCCTCAAAAGCCAGTGATGCCGGGTTTTCTACCACACCATTATAATCAAACAGCGGGTACTCATCGTTAAATGAGGCTATACTGGTTTCATAGTCTGGAGCATTTAAGGGTTTATAAAGACTTCTGTCGGGATGTCTGTCTTTTCGCTTGGTATATGTGATATACAGGCAATCACTAAAATTTAAAGCAAAGGTGCCGCGTTTATCGGTAGCACTCGTGAACTCCTCTGTTTTTAGAGGAGCGTTAATCAAAGTTTGGACGTACTTTTCAACGAGCGAACCGGGTTTATAAGCCGGGTTGGGTTTACGTATAAGGCGCATCACAACAAATCCATTCTCTGAAATCGCATTGCTTAATACGGCACGCAAGAAATGCATACTTGAACCGTTATATACTTCTTTGCGATTTTTTAACCATTTGCGCTGCTGGCGGTCGCTCCCGTTCATGGGGTTGTAGAGAGTGGATCCTTCAAAATACATCCATCCGGTTTTATTGTCTTTGATGAATTTACTAAGCAGGTACTTCACTTTGTAACCTAATGCTTTATTTTCTATTTCGATAAAATCAGCAGACGATGCTGTAAGCTGACGAGACTTATTATCGTACGCAAGATCGATTACATCGGGATTGAGGATCTTGCACTGTTTAGCTACATCTGATTCACCTAAAAACTCCCGCTTAAACATAGCATAATACATCTCCCAATCTTTATTGGGCATAACGGTTACCTCTTTAAGCTCGGTAGTTTTAGGTACAAGCTTTATCTCAGGCAAGGTTATATTTTTGTCCTCTACAGTTATGTTCTGATGCAAGGCCTCGTAACCGATAACGGTTACAACCAGTTCGTACTTACCCGGCCGTACTTGTTCCAGCCGGAAATCACCTTCGCCATTTGAACGGTCTCCTACCGTAGCATTGCTCAAAAAGACGCTGGCTCCGGTGATGGGTTTCTGTGTATGCGCATTGGTAACCTTACCTGTAATGGTAATCTGGGCAACACACCATCCCGGAAATAACAATAAGAGATACAACAAACACCTCATCATAGAATTAAAGTTATAACTAATTTATTAGTTAATTAAACCTTTAAAGAGAAATTTGTTCTGATAGTTATAAAACAAATTGCAACAAGCAGCTATTATATGCTTGATGATAATTTGTTAAACAATTATCACATAATAAAACCGTTTAATTAGCGGATAAGAAACCAACATTTATGAAAAAACTACTATCTATTATTTGCGTAGCTATTTTAGCGGTTACGGCATCATCATGTAAAAAAGAAACCGTTGTACAGGGCGGGAATACAAACACAACGGTTTATGCCACAAATGTATCAGACTGGCAGTTAATAACCGACGGCGGTGGTGCTTACGTTATGGACATTAACGTTCCTGCTCTTGATAAAACATACAGCGAAAACGGCGCAGTGTTAGTTTACATTGCGCAGCCGGGAAGTACCGAATGGGAAGCGATACCAAATGTTTATGCAGGCCGCTCTTACAGCTTTACACATGACGTAGGCCGCGTGTCTATATATTCGCAAAACCCGTCAGGAACGGGAACACCGGTTAAGCCCGGAGCTATCGATGTTAAGATTGTATTGTTAGATTCTAACATCAATTGAGCCAGACAAAATAAATAAGAAAGGCGAGCCAAATGGCTCGCCTTTCTTATTTATAACGGATTTTTCTTATTTCTCCATTTGTTCGATAACCGCCTGTGTTACGCCGGTAAACGAGAAACCACCATCGTGGAACAGTTTCTGCATAGTTACCATGCGGGTAAGATCGCTGAACAGGCTTACACAATAATCAGCACATTGGTTAGCATCAGCATTCCCAAGAGGGCTCATCTTCTCTGCATAGTTGATAAAGCCATCAAAACCTTTTACACCACTACCTGCAGTGGTACGGGTTGGCGATTGTGATACCGTATTGATACGCACATGTTTCTTAACACCATACTGGTAACCAAAGTTACGGGCAATGCTTTCCAGGTAGGCTTTGTTGTCAGCCATATCGTTGTAGTCAGGGAATACGCGCTGGGCTGCAATGTAGGTAAGTGCCAGTACAGAGCCCCACTCGTTAATGGCATCCATTTTCATGGCTGCTTGCAGTACGCGATGGAAACTAAGGGCAGATATATCTAAACCTTTGTGGGTAAAATCGTAATTATTATCAGTGTACGCAATGCCTTTACGTACGTTTAAGCTCATGCCTATTGAGTGCAGTATAAAATCTACACCACCACCAAAATGCTCTAATGATTTGGTGAACAGGTTATTGATATCCTCGGTGCTGGTAACATCAGCAGGAATAACCGGTGCATTGCATTCTTCGGCAAGTTTGTTCAATTCGCCCATACGCAAAGCAAGCGGAGAGTTTGTTAAGATTATCTCGGCGCCTTCCTCGTGACAACGTTGTGCCACCTTCCACGCGATTGACTGCTCGTTAAGCGCACCGAATATGATGCCTTTTTTGCCTTTTAATAAATTGTAAGCCATTTATTTTAAGTTTGGTTTGAAGCTGTAAAGTTATAAAATTAGTTTGCAGTTTACAGCGCTCAGTTTGCAGTTGCCGGTGGGCAGTTTGCAGTTGTTCCATTAAAGAATTGTCATGGTGAGCTTGTCGAACCATTTATCAAACGCAGAGGTCTTCGACAAGCTCAGACTGACAACAATGGTTTACGATTTCTTTGGTGCAAACTGCCAACTAAAGAGCCAGCAACTCCCTCGCATTTTGCAATGCGCTCTCGCCGGGGTTATCGCCGCTTAGCATTTTAGCAATTTCAGTAATGCGTTCATCATTGCTGAGTTTTTTGATACGGGTAAAGGTTACATCGGCACTATTATCCTTGTAAACAAAATAATGGCTGCTGCCTTTGCCGGCTATTTGAGGTAAATGCGTAATCGTTATTACCTGCAGGTTTTGCGACAAGCGTTCCATCACTAAACCTACTTTGTTAGCTACCTCGCCACTAACACCTGTGTCTATCTCATCAAAAATAATGGTAGGCAAGGCGGTATATTCTGCAATAATGGATTTGATGCTCAGCATCAAACGGCTCAACTCACCACCTGATGCCACTTTGCTCATATCGGCTAAAGCATGCCCTTTATTAGCAGAGAACATAAAGCGGATGGTATCGATACCGTTTTTAGTAAGATTGTCTGTAAGTCCGGAAGACGGTAAGTCCGCAGACGAACCTATCTTTCCAACTTCCGGACTTTCCGACTTTGCAACTTCCTGCTCTATTTCCAGCGCCGAATTCCCCATGCCCATTTCTGCAAGGGTTGCTAATACTTTTTCCTGTATAAGAGGAATCGCCTTTTTACGGTTGGCAGATAATGTCTCTGCCAGTTGCTGCAGTTCGCGTTTGGCGGCATCGATTTGCTGCTGCAATTTCTCCACCGCTTCGTCGCCAAACACGGCCTGCTGGATCTTGTCAGACAGATCGTTTTGGATATCCAGCAGTTCCTGGTTATTGCTAACACGATGTTTCTTTTGCAGGTTATAGATGAGGCTCAGTCGTGTGTTCACTTCTTCGGCGCGGGCCTCATCGGTAAACGTGCGTTGTTCAATGGTATCTATTTCGGCAGCAATATCTTTTAGTTCGATTAGCGTGCTTTTGAGGCGCTCATTAAGTACCTCTATTTCAGCGTTATATTTTTCTATGCCGCCTAATTGCTGGCCGGCTTCTTTCAACTGACTTATTGCCGATGCCTCGCTATCCTGCATCAGATAATTTGCACCAAGCAGGTTGCGCTTTATTTCTTCGGCATTGTTAAGGGTTGCCAGTTCTTTTTCCAGTCCTTCCTGCTCATCAGCGGCCAATCCGGCTTTTTCCAACTCATCAAACTGAAACTGGTAATAATCAAGGTCGGCTTTTGCTTTGTCGTTCGTCTCTATCAGTTGCTGCAACTGGCCCAACGACTTCTTGTACGCTCGGTATATTGCGCGATAATCGCTTAATAAACTCTCATGACCGGCAACGCCATCCACCACCAAAAGCTGAAACTCCGGGTCGTTAATTTCGCGGGTAGCATGCTGCGAGTGGATATCGATCAGCTTTTCGCCAAGTTGCTTCAGAATATTAAGATTAACAGGGGTATCGTTTACAAAAGCACGCGATTTACCATCGGCAGAGATCTCGCGGCGAAGCACGGTTTCACTTTCGTGGTCGAGATCGTTCTCTTCAAAAAAGTCTGTTAAGTGAAAGCCTTCAATTGTAAAAGCACCCTCAATAACACATTTTTTTTGCTGATTAAAAAAGTAACGACTTTCTGCCCGCTGGCCCAATATCAGCGACAGCGCACCCAGTATAATGGATTTACCGGCGCCGGTCTCTCCCGTTAATATATTTAACCCCTTGTCAAAATTGATCTCCAGGTTATCTATCAGCGCGTAATTTTGGATGGTTAGCCTTTGAAGCATAAAAAAAGTATCCCCTTTTATGAGGATACTAAATTACTAATTTTATTGGGATTGGTGAGTGGTTGATTGAGTTAAGTGGTGAGTGGTTTCTTTCACCTGTTTTTATCAACCAATCAACTATTCACCGATCAATCACCTTCAACTACTGTTTATCAAACACTCACCCAATCAACTACTCACCACTCACCAACCCACTAATTCTGCTCCGCAGGTTCCGGTTTCTCTGGTTGTTCAGCCTTTTCAGGTTGCTCGGGGGTTTCTTTCAAATCCCTTTCGTTCCAGCTATATTCGGGATGTGCGGCACGATAATCAGCTAATTTCTTTTTAAACTCCGGGGTTGCCATATAGTCGCGCATCTTTTTAGAGGCTTCGCGCATAGCCTCCTGCTCTTTGCGTATCTCAGGATTATGGCTGTAAGCACGCATTTGTTCACTTAACTTGCGCATTTTTTCCTGGGTGGCTTTCATATCTTTTTGCGCATATGCCTGGCGCATTTTTTCTCCCGTTAAACGTAAAGCTTCCCGTTGTTTTATCACATCAGGGTTTTGAGGGATCGAGCGCATTTTTGTACCCAGGTCTTTCATCTGCCCGTTCAAAGCTTTTATATCGGCAGGAATATTCTGATCCAGTTCATTTTTGTAGTTGCGATAGTTGCTGTCCCAGTCTTTTTCCTGATAACTGTGCATAGCGTCGAGATCAACATTATATTTTTTGGCAATGCGGGCATTCATTTCTTTAAATTCTTTCGAGTCGTAGTACTTGCCCATCTTATCGCCCATCTCACCCATTTGCTTGCCTAACTTGCCCAGTTCCTCGCCTTTACCAGCCCATGATTTATCAAAATCAGCCGATGCAAGTTCCATGTTCTTATTGGCTTGTTTAATAGCATCGCTTTCGTAATAGGCACTTATATCTTTGCCCATCTTTTCTATTTCAGCAGTATTTGCCTTAAACTCGGCATTTTCGTAGTATTTGCTAATGGCATCTCCATGCCTTTCTACTTCTTTGCTTAACCGGTCTAACTCAGCATCTTTAAAGCCATTATAACGCTGACCACCAATGTAGGTATCGTTCTTCGCCTTTACATCAGCGACAGCTTTGGTTTTGGCAGATTTCGCTGCGGTTGCGGCTTTGGCCGGTTTAGCGGCCACGGCCGATTTTGCAGGCACAGTATCAGCAGCAATAATGGTTTTAATAGCCGGGATGATAGATTTTACAGATACTTTACCTTGTGCAATTTCTGGTTTTAAAAGTGCGAAACTGCAAACACTTAAGGTTAATATAAGCATGGCAACCAATGTGGGCCTAATGCTTGGAATTTGTTTTTTAGTTTTCATGATACGTTCAATTCGGTTTAATAAATGGTACTTTTTGCCTGTTACCGCCAGCGCTAACTGTAACTGGTTTTGACGACTTTGTTCAAGCTTAAACAAAGCTTTTGCGTATATAACCGGCGTAGCGGTTGCGTTTACTACCATGTCGTCACATGCGTTCTCGCGTTCTTCGCCAATTATTTTGTTGATCAACAATACACAGGGATTAAAGAACAACAACGTGGCTACAGCTTGCTGCAGCAGGTTTACCAGGTAATCGTTACGTTTAATATGTGCAAGCTCGTGTAAAAGGATAGCCTCAATTTCATCGGCTTCCAGATATGTAGAAAGTGTTACGGGCAGCAATATCACCGGTTTTAAGTAGCCCGCAATGCAGGGCACATCAACCAGGGAACTAAAACCCACCTGTACTTTTTTAGTTATCTCAAATTTTGCGGCAAATCTGCTGATCTGCGATTGCAGCTGCACGCCCAAACTCATACTGCGCTTTATAGCTTTTATACGGCGATGTGCAAATACTACCTTAAATACGTTCAGCAGTAAACCAATAACGTAAACGGCCGTGATGTATGGCATATATGCTTGGATGTTATAATAATAGCGCAGTGTATCGGCATTTACGTTTCTGAAATTTTCAGGCAGTTCCATCAGCAACGGCATGTTGGCAAGGTTGGTTGGTTTGTTTAGCCAGTTATAAGCCTGCACCTCATTGATGAGCGTAACGGCAAACCACACGCTGATAGCTGATAAAGCGGCAATCGAAACCAAGTATTTCTCGGCTGAATTAAGCCTCGCATTAAACAATGTAAGCGTTAGCTTTAATAAAAAATAAACAAGCAAACCTTGCCACAAAGAGTGAACAATAGTTATACCCAATACCTGGCTGATGTTATAAAGGATGTTTTGCATGGTCTTTTTATTAAATTCTAAACTCTAAAACCTAAATCCTAATGAGGATGAAATTCTAAACTCTAAATCTCTTGCCTAATCTCTATTCACCAATCTCTAATCACTTCCCCTCACCAAACCCATCGAGGAAATTCTTGATAGCATCTATCTCGTCTTTTGAGGCGCGATGCTGACCCAGCGCTTGTATCACCAGATCGGCAGTGGAGCCTTTAAAAACGGTTGACAGGATTTTATCCAGTGCGCCTTGTTGTGCCTGCTCCCGGGTAATGAGTGCTTTATACAAATGCGTTTTGGCTGTGGTATCGCGCTCTACCAAACCTTTATCATGCATTATTTGCATTAGCTTAAGCGTTGTGGTATAACCCGCATCTTTGCTTTTCGCCAATTCGTCATGCACGTCTCGCACGCTGCACTGCCCTCTTCTCCAGATGATCTGCAATATTTCAAGTTCGCTTTCTGTTGGTTTCAAATCCATCTTGATCCTATTTACGAATTTCTTCGTACAAATATGTACGATAAATTTCGTACATGCAAATTATTTTTAAAAAATCTTTTAGGGGATTGTGATAGTTGGCTGGGAACTGCTGTAAAAGCGTCTAATAAACAGACGCACGGAAATACAGAACGTTACACTTAAATGTCATTTAACCCGATTGACTCAAACTCGTTAGCGGTTGAAACGTATATTTGCACAAAGAAACACACTATGGAACTTTTTGCTTTGAGCGAGGGCTCGTATTCGGTTGATAGTACTAAGAAGTTTATTCCGTTTAACCCGGAGACTGATAACCGTAAAGATCGCCCTGGCTCCTTGTTTATCCATGTGAACCCTTTCCTGATCAAAACCAGCGACGATCTTATTGTATTGGATGCCGGCCTTGGTTATAAAGATACCCGCGATGAACTGATGCTTCACCAAAACATCCGTAACGCCGGTTTTGAGCCCGAGGATGTTACTTTGGTGCTGATGTCGCACCTGCATTATGACCATTCGGGCGGCTTGGTGGTTGAGCGTAACGGGCAGCTGGAAGTTAGCTTCCCACAAGCCCGCCACGTGATACAGCGGCAAGAATTTGAGTTTGGCCTTACAGGCAAATCATCATCGTATCATAAAGAGATATTTGAGGCACTTCAACAAAAAGCCATTATCGACTTTGTGGATGGCGATGGCGAATACAAGCCGGGCATCCGTTACGAGTTATCGGCTGGCCACAGCAGATATCACCAGGTTTTCTGGATGGAGTGTGAAGGCAAAAAAGTTTTCTTTGGCGGTGATGAACTTCCTGAACCTGAGCAACTGATAAGGAAATTTGTAGCTAAGTATGATTACGATGGCCAGCGTTCTGCAGATCTGCGTATTGAATACGGGAAAAAAGCTGCAGCAGATGGGGATATCTGCCTCTTTTATCATGCCCGCAATGCGGCTATTGGTACGGTGAACTACAACGGAGAACAATTTTCGGTTACGCCGTATTAAGCAGGCACACCAAAAAGCTCTTTTATTTTTTCGACGTTAAGCGGTTTTGAAACAAAATCTTTTACAAGCGGGTATGAACGAGCTTTGTTGATATCATTGCTAAAAACCGATGATGAAATGATATAAATCTTGCTTTTACCAAGCGGATCGATGTTTAAACGTTTGTACTCATCCAGAAACTCCCACCCGTTCATGATAGGCATGTTGATATCAAGCAGGATATAATCCGGCATATCGGCAGGGTTTTTTTTCTGTATCTCCATCAACTGATCTATCGCAAACTTACCGTTAAGGCAGGCCATAATACTGGTATTGGTCAACGCCTTCTTAATCAATTTTATAGAGATAAAATTGTTTATTTCGTCGTCATCAACCAATAAAACACTTACGGTGCTGTCGTTATTAAGGCTCATATATCTGTTATACGTAAGTAGAGGTAAAAGGTTTTACACCTAATGGTTGTAAATTAATATTTTTCAAGGTAATTAACGCATATAAATAATAAAGGTTGCATCATTTCTCAATTCCAATTTAATAATTATTATAGCCGTACCGAACGGCTATACATTTTAATTTTAAGTTACAAACAAATCATTAAAAAGTTAAATAATGCAACTCTTACTTTAAGTATTTAAAAGCTTGTGTTACCGTAATCGTAAATTCAAAGGATCTGTTTTTTCAATTCCCTACCGGGGGAGGTATAATACGTTACCAGTGTCTCACGAATACAATCGACACAAAAAAGGCTTCCCAATTGGAAAGCCCTTTATTTTATAATTTAATATGCAAACTACACATCTACATATCTATTCTCACGTGCCGTATTCCGGTGTGGTTATTTCGCTTTCTTCAAACTCATAATCAGTAAGCGGCGGGCATGAACAGATCAGCGTGCGATCCCCGTAGGTATCATTTACCCTGCCAACTGATGGCCAGAATTTGAATTGTGCCACATAAGGGAGCGGATAAGCTGCTTTTTGGCGGGTGTATGGATGCTCCCACTCGTTACCGGTAATAACAGCAGCAGTGTGCGGTGCATTTTTAAGCGGGTTATCTGTTTTATCTGACAAGCCTTTTTCTACGTCGTCAATCTCGTGGCGGATAGAGATCATCGCATCGCAAAAACGGTCTAACTCATGTTTAGGCTCAGATTCGGTTGGCTCAACCATTACCGTACCTGCAACCGGGAAAGATACTGTTGGTGCGTGGAAACCGTAGTCCATCAAGCGCTTGGCAATATCCGTTACCTCGATACCGAACGGTTTAAACGAGCGGCAATCCAATATCATCTCGTGTGCACAACGTCCGTTAGCACCTGTATAAAGAACAGGATAATGATGCTGCAAACGGGTTTTAATATAATTAGCATTTAATATAGCGTAACGTGTTGCATTCGTCAAACCATCAGCGCCCATCATAGCGATGTAAGCATGAGAGATCAGCAAAATAGATGCTGAGCCCCAAGGTGCAGCTGATACAGCATGTATAGCTTTACCGTTATCTATATCAACCACTGCATGGCCCGGCAGATAAGGAACCAGGTGTTTTGCTACACCGATAGGGCCCATGCCCGGTCCACCACCACCGTGAGGGATACAGAACGTTTTATGTAGGTTAAGGTGGCAAACATCCGCACCAAT
>JAESTD010000087.1 GCA_016763755.1 Mucilaginibacter sp. | reverse complement strand
TTTAATAGCGGAGAGTTTTCTGAAGCAACCTTAAAGCCATCCAATCGGTTAGATAACCTGTCTGCATAGCCGCCGCTATCAAAATCGGCACCAATGCTACTTGTGGTAGGGTATCCTAAAAATGGTGTATTCCATAAAACTGTAGAGTAGGGCGTTTGCCTTAATGGATCATGAGAATCACTTTTGTAGCAGATCATTGTATTCTTTTTTAGGTTATGCCTAACCTGGAAGTACATGGTATTGCCTGAAAGTACAAAGGCATTTCTGCCCGACGCTACAAACTTGTCAAAATTTTGCCTCCCTTTTCTTGTCCAATATTCACTATGACCTACAATCATCAAAGTTTTAGCATTCTGAATCTCTGCATAGTTCTCCATGTCCATGTCAGAGATATACTTTACTCTATAATTTTGTTGCATCATCCATTGGAAAAAGCTATTGGTTTGACTATCAATGGCGTCTGGCGGGGTATAACGCTGTGTAGAAACAACACAAGCTCTTGAGGTTTTAACAGCATCCTGTGGCTTGTATACGTTTTTACCACCGCTTAGGCAATAAGCAATGATGGTATTAGTTGGATAAACCACTACTATCTCCGGTGCAGAGTCGGTTCCTGTGCAAACAAGAGGTATGTTGTCCGTCCAATAATAAATCCCGCTTTTTAAGTTACCAGGCAAGGTAACTGTAGCGGTTTTATTAAACGCAAAACCATTGACCCATGGTTTATCCGGGTTTATGGTCTGAACATCAATCGCTGTTGAAAACGAGAAAACAACGTTCCCTAACTGGTCTGTAAGATTAATTTTTTGATTACTGTTTTTTGCACCAGATAAGTATAGAGTAACTTTTTCGCCTGGTTTATAGGAGAACTTATCCGAGTATCCAATAATTTTTTTTGAAAAATCATTTGGCATCAAATCGGGGCCGTATTCTGTTTCTAAAAATTGGCCCAAGTAATCATCCTCTACTGAGTTATTAGATTGATTTGGTGGTATTGGGTTAGCGGGTTCGGTTTGGGATGTTGGTACATCAACTGGGTTGATATCAACTTTCTTGCAGCTTGAATAAGCCACAAGGGTTAGGGTAGAGGCAATAAATCTCCTTCTACCGAGGGTATTCGGTTTCATTTAAATAGGGGCGTTAAATCGGCACGAAACTAAATAATCCCCGTCAATAATTTTCCGTTCTAATGTATTTCTAATTAATATTAATCAATAGTTTATGTTGTTGTTTTTATTTACTTAGAGTTTATATATTTTATTTATATTATAAATTGTCAACAATTTGAATGTGATAATATATTTTCGACTGTTCTTAATATATTTTCGGTCAAGTTGATATCGCCGGTATCAACCCAGATAATGTCTTTATCTTTACGGAACCACGTTAGCTGGCGCTTCGCAAAACGGCGGGTATTCTGTTTTATCTGCTCTATGGCATCGTCTAAACTAACCCTGCCATCCAGGTAATCGAACAATTCGGTGTAGCCTACAGTATTTAACGCATTGTAATGTTTGTAGCTCACTAATGATTCTACTTCGGGCAGCAGGCCATCCTGCACCATCAGGTCAACACGGCGATTTATCCTGTCGTATAATATTTCGCGGGGCATATCCAAAGCGAGTTTGATGATGTTGAAGGGGCGCGAATTTCCTTTAGCAGTTAAGTACGATGAGAAAGGTTTGCCGGTGGCTTCAAACACCTCAAGAGCGCGGATAATGCGCTGTGGATTATTGATATCTACTAAATGATAGTATTCCGGATCTACATCTTTAAGGCGCTCCTGTAACACGTTAATGCCTTTCGCTGCTAATTCTGTATTTAAACGGTCGCGTATATCTGTGTCGGCTGTCGGCAGGTCATCAAATCCCTCGGTAATGGCTCTGATATACAATCCCGACCCACCTACCATAATTACCAGTTTATTTACTTTAAAAAGCTCATCAAGGAGTTGTAGGCACTCCCGTTCGTAATCGCCAACCGAAAACGGCTCGGTAACACTATGGGAGTTAATAAAATAATGAGGAGCTGCTGCCAATTCGGCATCTGTGGGTTTAGCTGTGCCGATGGACATCTCGCGGAAGAACTGTCTCGAATCGGCAGATACTACAACGGTATTAAAATGCTGTGCGAGTTGGATTGCCGCCGCGGTTTTGCCAGATGCGGTGGGGCCGGCTATTACTATAAGTGTGGGGTTGGTTGCGTTCATAGGTAGAAAAATGGTTCATAGTTCATGGTTCATAGGTCCTTTGCCATGAACTATGAACCACTAACTACCTGCTAATTAATAATCGTCGCTGCGGCTGTTGCGGCGGTCGTCATCTTCAAAATTATCATCATCGCCAAAGCCAAATTCGTCTTCCTCTTCACTTTCTTCATCATGGCCATGATCGTCTTCATCATCACTAATGCTGCTGCTGCGGGCCGGCGTGCTAACACTATCTGTATCGGTTACTTCAGAGAAATCTTCAGCATCCTCAGGATTAAACTGCATTTCGTTCAGGAAGTCGAAATCCTCATCGGCAGATGAAATAACTGTTGGGTTAAATACATTGCCAAACTGTTTTGGAGCCTCGCCTACAGTGCGTACCACACTTGGGTAGGTAGTGGCCGGGTTTTCATCAAGGATGATCTTCATCAACTCCACATGGAAATCAAATGGTTTATCGAAATTGAAAGTGTAATAAAATTTCTGGTGCGGATCATCAATGTAGCTACTCAGTTTAGCCTTCTCCATTAAAGGGATATTTCTGTCTATCCTTTTCTGGTTAGGCATAAAAGTGATCTCGTCGCCTTTCATCCATTGGTCGTTACTTACGTAGAAAGAAGACGGATACTCTGATTTATATCCCGTAGATTGGTGGATTGCGTTATGAAGATCCTCAAAAGTTTGATTCGATTTAATATCGATATCACGCGAAACATCGTCGTAACCTTCAAAGGTGACCCTGAACCTGTATAGTGCCATTGTTTAAGTAAGTTTTTTTTGTCAAAAATAGGTAGTTAAATTTAAAATCAGCTTGCCACAACTTTCAAGCCAATTTCTTTGCCTTTTTCAATTGTAAAGTTAATTGCAGCCTCCCTGTCGTTCGGAATTTCGCCTTCAAGTATTGCCTCGCGTATTTTATTCTTGATAATTCCCACTTCTCGCCCTTCACCTATGCCGAATAGCTGCATAATATCCAGCCCGGTTACTGGCGGCTGCCAGTTGCGGATATTATCGCGCTCCTCAACATCTTTTAATTTTTGCTGAACCAGCTCAAAATTATTGCGGTACTTTTTAACCTTGTATTCGTTTTTGGTGGTTACGTCTGCTTTACACAACAGCATAAGGGCTTCAATGTCCTCACCGGCATCAAAAAGCAAACGGCGCACTGCAGAGTCTGTTACAACAGATTGCGACAAAACGATAGGGCGTAAGTGCAGCTGCACCAGCTTTTGCACAAACTTCATCTTCTCATTAAGCGGAAGTTTTAGCTGGGTAAATATCTTGGGTACCATGCGCGCGCCTTTATCCTCATGGCCATGAAACGTCCAGCCATGACTTTGTTCAAAGCGTTTGGTAGCAGGTTTGGCAATATCGTGAAGGATAGCGGCCCAACGGAGCCAAAGGTCGTCAGTAGTTTCGCAGATGTTATCCAATACCTGCAGGGTATGGTAAAAGTTGTCCTTGTGACCTTTTCCATTAATGATCTCCACACCATAAAGCGCCGTCATTTGCGGAAAGATAATGTGCAGCAAGCCGGTATCAAACAAATAGTTGAAACCAACGGATGGCAACGCCGACAGGATGATCTTATTCAACTCATCGGTAATACGCTCCTGCGATACAATTTTGATGCGCTGCAGGTTGCTTTTGATGGCAGCTATCGCGATAGGGTCGATCTCAAAATTTAGCTGTGATGCAAAGCGGATAGCCCGCATCATGCGCAAAGGGTCATCAGAGAAAGTCTCTACCGGGTTAAGCGGTGTGCGGATAAGTTTATTCTCCAGATCAGTTATTCCGCCAAACGGATCTATTAGCTCGCCGTAACTATCCGGATGTAATGAAATAGCCAGAGCATTGATGGTAAAATCGCGGCGTTTCTGGTCGTCATCAAGCGTGCCATTCTCTACGATGGGCTTACGCGAGTCAGAGCGATAGCTCTCTTTGCGGGCACCAACAAACTCCACTTCAACATCCTGGTAGCGAAGCATGGCCGTACCAAAGTTTTTAAATATCGATACCTTAACGTTTAAATGCGCAGCGACTGCCTCGGCAAAATCAATACCGTTGCCTAAAATTACTACATCTATATCTTTTGAGGGGCGGTTGAGGAAAATATCGCGCACGTAGCCGCCAATTGCGTAAGCCTGTACATTTTTTTCGGCGGCAAGTTTAGAAATAACAGAAAATACCGGATGTTGCAGGTGTTGTTTCATAGTGAGTAGGCTGCGAACAGGCTCGTATTTGCAGGGACAAATTTACGATTTTAGTTTTTAACGCCGAATAAATTCGAAAGTGCCGTTAGGTGCCAGTCGCATGATGGTTGATGGTTTCTTCAACTCGGTGCTGTGCTGGTCAACATCAACTACATAATCAACCCCGTCTATAATCTCCTGCGAGATCTTACCAAAATACTCCGGCGATGGTTCGCCGCTAATATTTGCTGACGTGCTTACCAGTGGCTTGCGTAAACGCTGTATTAATTGCTGACAAAAAGGGTGAGAAGTAACACGCATGCCTACGCTGCCATCTTCGGCAATTAGGGCAGGCGATATATTTTTTGCCCCGGGCATCACCAGGGTAAGCGGGTTCTCGGCGTATTCTATCAGTGTATAAGCAATATCAGGAACTTCCTGAATATAACTTTGCAGTTTATTGTCAACATCAACCAGCACGATCATACTTTTGCTTTCTTCGCGCTGTTTAAGGGCAAAAATGCGTTTAACGGCTTCGGTATTATTGGCATCGCAGCCAATGCCCCAGATGGTATCAGTAGGGTAAAGGATGATACCGCCGTCCTGCACCACTTTAAGTGCCTTGTTAACTTCGTCTCTAAGCATAATTGAGGTACAAACTTAAGGCTTTTATTATTCTTTTTTCATCAAGCATCTCCATACACTTCGGTACGCCGTATAATTTGCAGGTATTGCGCACGCAGGGTTCGCACTTCAGATGCCCGTAACGGATCACCTGCAGGCTTGTTTTGTTGTATGGGGCGGTATTTTTTTCATCGCCCGCACCAAATAAAACAATGGTAGGCACACCAACCGCATTGGCCAAATGCGCCGGGCCGGAGTCTGTAGTAAGTACCGCTTTGGCGCTTGCCATTAACTCTGCCAACCCTTTCAAGTTGGTTTTGCCGGCCTCATTACGTAAACGATCCTGATTGTCTAAACCGTTGAGCAAACTATTTATAAAAGAGGCTTCCTTAGGCGAACCAACAAACACAAAGTTCAATTCAGTAAAATGTGTAGTAAGAGCGTTAATAATGCTCTGCCCTTTATCAACCGGCATCCGGCGCGATGATGCTTCGGAGTTAAAATTAACAACAATGGTGTTGTGAGTATTAGTTGGATCGGCTTTGAGTGCCACTGTTCTTTGAATAACGGGTTTCCCGGTAACCGCTTCCAGCAGATAAAGATATTCATCAACCCGGTGTAAACCGATGGGTTTTTTAACTGCTTTGGTAAGCAGGAATAATCCGCCTTCTTTACGGAAACCAATACGCTGCCTGGCTCCAGTTGCCCAAGCCATTACAAATGATGAAAGCGAATGCGGAAGGTTCAAGAAAATATCATAGCCCTCGCTCTTTAGCGTTTTACCAAAACGGTAAACACCAGCCAAACCGGGATATTCCTGCTTTGAAAATGGATGGACTTTGTTAATGCCGGGGATGAGTGCGGCTGTGCCGTTGAGCTCTTTTTTGATGATGACATCAATCGCAGCAGTGGGATATTCAGCTTTAACAGCATTAACAAACGCGGTGGCCATCACCACATCGCCAAGCCAGTTGGGAAGACGGATGAGGATTTTCATGATCAAGCCCCCTCTAAATCTCCCCCGAAAGGGGAGACTTTATTAAGAAGCCCATCCTTACGGAGAGGGTTTAGGATGGGCTTCTGTCTCATATATAATTACACAGCGACATTATTATCTCTTAACGCATCGTTAAGGGATGTTTTTTTGTCGGTTGATTCTTTACGTTTGCCGATGATCAGCGCGCATGGCACCTGGTATTCTCCGGCAGGGAATTTTTTGGTGTATGAACCAGGAATAACTACCGAACGTGCAGGGACGCGGCCTTTGTACTCAACAGGAGTTGAGCCGGTAACATCAATAATTTTGGTTGATGCAGTTAATACTACATTGGCACCTAATACCGCCTCGGCCTCAACGTGTACGCCTTCAACAACAATAGCACGCGAACCAAGGAAACAGTTATCCTCGATGATTACGGGCGAAGCCTGAACCGGTTCTAATACGCCGCCAATACCCACACCACCGCTAAGGTGTACGTGTTTGCCAATTTGCGCACATGAACCTACAGTAGCCCAGGTATCAACCATGGTACCTTCATCTACATAAGCACCAATGTTTACGTATGATGGCATCATGATAACGCCCTTGGCCAGATAAGCGCCGTAACGTGCGATACCATGAGGCACCACGCGTACGCCAAGCTCTTTGTAGTTTGTTTTCAGCTTCATTTTATCGTGAAAGACAAACGGGCCTGTTTTAATTTCTTCCATTGCGCGAGTAGGGAAATACAGGATAACCGCTTTCTTCACCCAATCATTGGTATGCCAGCGCGAGCCTATCAGTTCAGCTACGCGGATCTCGCCTTTGTCTAAACGGTCAATAACAGACTCAATGGCGTTAGTATATTCACCAAAGTTTAAAAGGTTGCGGTCTTCCCAGGCATCCTCAATAAGTTTCTTCAGGTTAAGCATTAGTACAAAAAATAAATTTCGCCAAATTAAAGGATTTTTGGGGACATTTGTTTGATTATAGTGAGATAAGACATGCCTGAAAAAGATAAACTACGTATAGATAAATATTTGTGGGCCATACGGGTGTTTAAAACCCGCACGCTGGCGGCGGATGCCTGCAAGGCCGGTCGTGTAAAACTGGACGGGAATAACATCAAACCATCGCATGAGGTGAAAATAGGCGAGGTATACAACGTATCAAAAGGCCCCGAAAAGCGAGTGATTAAAATAACCGGCTTACTTGAGAATAGGGTGGATGCCAAAACGGCCGTGAATTTTTATGAAGACATTACTCCTGAGGAAGAAACTATGGCCTTTAAATCGATGTTCCATGCGCCCGTACTCAAGCGCGACCGGGGAACAGGCCGCCCAACCAAACGCGACAGGAGAGAGATTGACGAATTAAAAGATGATTTTTTTAATTAATTAAAAACAATTAAATTGTGTCCCTGTTATTTAGCCGCTCGATTGACTTTGAACCTTTATCACATTTATATCGTTTTAGCGCTTTTGTGTGTTAAAATTCAAATTGTTCCTGCTGATTATTTACATTATTATTAATTTTTTAAAGCCATTAAGATTGGGGAGTTACCTCATCGCACATTGGTATATTCAATAAAAAAATCTATTTTTGCGCCCGATATATAAGCCTCCTATGAGAAAAAATCTCTACCTTAATGTGTGTGTGTTTCTGTCTGTTATTGCGTTCTTTTCGTCATGCGTTAGCCAGAAACAAATAGCATATTTTCAGAAAGACCTGAATGGCAGTGACACAATTAAGGTTTCAGAAGTTTACGTACCCAAAATACAGCCAGGCGATATTTTAGCCATTCCGGTTACGTCATTAAATCCGGCCGCAAGTAGTTTTTTTAATCCATACTCACCGGCATCTCCTGCAACTATTGATGCCGCATCAGGTAACTCATCTGCAACCGGAGGGACAACTCCGCAGGTTACGCCAACCGCTTCTGCGAGTGGTTTTTTGGTAGATCCTCAAGGTAATATTGAGTTTCCATTGTTGGGCTCAATAAAAGCAGGAGGCTTAACCACCACCGAATTAAAGGATTTTATAAAAGGTAAGTTAACCACTTATCTGAAAGAGCCCACTGTAAACGTTAGGTTCCTTAACTATAAAATATCAGTTATGGGAGAAGTTACACGCCCATCAGTCTATGTTATTCCAAATGAAAAGGTAACACTGCCAGAAGCTTTAAGCATGGCTGGTGATATTACCATTTTCGGGAAGAGGGATAATATTTTAGTAGTGCGTGATAATAATGGTAAAAAAGAATTTGGGCGCGTAAACCTTACTACCAGAGACGTTTATTCTTCACCATATTACTATTTGCACTCTAACGATGTTGTATACGTTGAGCCTGGCAAAGGCAAGGTTGCTCAAAGTGATAAAACCTATCAGATACTGCCGGTTATTTTAAGTGCATTATCATTCCTTTCTATAATTTTTGTTTACAGCCGCCGATAAGGTATTGATCATAAATGAGTTACAACGACGAAACGACGGGTTTTGATGGCGTTCAAAACGAGCCTAATTTTAAAGAGATCCTTTTTAAATATTTGATACACTGGAAATGGTTTGCAGTTTCTGTTATCATCGCAGCATTTTTAGGCTATACATTTCTAAGGGTATCGACACCTTTATATAAGGTTGAGACAGATCTTCTGATAAAAGATAATAAAGGCAATTTGGGAGGGCAAAACGATCTTTTAAAAGATCTGAACATGTTCTCGTCAGATAAAATCATTGATAATGAAGTCCAGATTTTAAGGTCTAATACTTTATTAGAGAAAACCGTAAAGGGTTTAAATCTCCAAACTTCATACTTCAGCACCCGCGGTGTAAGGCGCCACGAGATATATGAAGAACTACCCTTTAAAGTAGAACTGCTTAAACCAGCAGAACATGTAGACTATACAACGGTGTACCAAATGCGTTTGCTCTCTCCGGGTACAATTGAGATCAACGGGAAAAGCTACCCTACCGGCAAAGCCATAAATATTAACTCTGGTTTGGTTTTAGTTACACCGGCTCAATCTACTGCTTATCAGCCAAAAGAAATCATTGAAGTTCAGTTTAGCGATATCATAGATGTTATAGATAAATACAGTGAGAACCTTAAAATAGCCCCTGTGAGTAAACAAGGTACCGTTTTAATCATAACGATTGAAGCAGCAGTACCAGCTAAGGGCAAAGACTTCTTGAACAGACTTGTTTATGAATACAATCTGGCCGCTGTTCAGGATAAAAATAAGGTTACGTCAACTACTTTATCTTTTATAACAGACAGGCTTAACAAGCTACAAGAAGAACTTGGCAGTGCCGAAAAGAAAGTAGAGAACTATAAATCGGGCAATAAAATCACTGATATCAGTTCCCAATCACAAATATTTCTTCA
>JAESTD010000086.1 GCA_016763755.1 Mucilaginibacter sp. | reverse complement strand
TTGCTGATCTTGATACCAACCTTACTTCCTACCGGGTGTTTGCGTAACGCAAAGTTCTGCAGGCGCAGGGTAACGTCATCGCGCTCAATGATCAATTCTTCATAGAAACCTTTGTAGAGTACCTGTTTAACCAACCATTTAGCGCCCAAAGCCATTGATGCTATCTGGATATGTTCGGCGTAGACAACTACCGTACCGCGTTTTGATTTGATGCCGCAGACAGCTGCTTGTGCAGCTGTTAATTCGCTGCAGCTTACCAGGATCTTGGCCGTGTAAAGCAGTTTCGGAGTTTCGTATAATTTCTCTGGTGAGCCGTGTTCTACAATCTCGCCTTCTTTTATCACAATGAGTTCATCGGCCATTGATAGCAACTCGCTGGGGTCATGGGAGACTAATACAACTGTTACGCCCCATTCTTTTACAATCTGGCGGATATCATGCTGCAGGCCTTCGCGGTAATTGGCATCAACCTGATTAAAAGGTTCGTCGAGCATCAATACCTCAGGGCGGTTGATGAGTGCTTTGGCAATCGTAACACGCTGCTTTTCGCCGCCGCTTAGTTTGCCAAAAGGCTGCTCGCGCATGTCATAAATCCCAAGCAGGTTAAGCGCCTGGGTGATCTTCTGAATCTTGTAATTCACATCCTCTGCAGGCAAAGAGCGACCCAGGTTATCCCAAACTGTGGCTGCCATTTCCATATCACTGCTATCCTGGCTCACCATAGCAATTTTGGCATGCTCTGGCTGCAGGTTATGCCCGCGCACCGGCAATGGTTGCCCGTGGAAGAACACATCGCCCGAATCGGGCTTCATGTGGCCCGAGAGTAGTTTTAGCAAAGAAGTTTTCCCGCTGCCGCTCTCGCCAACGATACCGGTTATCTTGCCTTTCGGTATAAAAACGGTAATATTATTTACCCCTGAAGATTTATCGCCAAAAAAATTCTTGGTTACCGTAATGGTTTCCAATATCAGTTCATCCTTCATCTTTTTACTTAGTAGTAATGGGGTTTAACGTGTTCTCAAACGTAGTAAAAAAATTCTACTCCCTCGTCATTCTGAGCGACAGCGTGGCAAGAAAGCCTCTCCCCAAACCTCTCCGAAGGAGGGGGGCTTTAGAATTTTTAAGTCTCCCCTCTCGGGGGAGATTTAGAGGGGGCTACAAAACAAATCACTCCAAAATATTATTCACTAATGAACCAACAAACCAATTTACCATGAATAAAACATTAGGCCTTATACTGATAGTAATCGGCGCGGCCATGCTGATTTGGACGGGCTTTACGTATACCAAAAAAGAAAAGATCATTGATGCCGGGCCGATACAGGTATCCGCCGATAGGGAAAAAACCGTTAACTGGCCGCCTTACCTGGGTGGGATATTATTGGTTGGGGGGATTGTTATCGTGGCAACCGCTAAAAAAACCTGAAGGGTTGTATATTAGCCCTTATGCAACCTGTATTTTTTGAAACGCCGGAAAACTTTCGCCAATGGCTGGAGCAAAACGCCGATGAGGAGAAGGAACTACTGGTAGGCTTTTACAAAACAAGCAGCGGCTTGCCCAGCATCACCTGGTCGCAATCTGTTGATGAGGCGCTTTGTTTCGGCTGGATAGACGTGTACGCAGATCTATCGATGATAAAAGCTATACTATCCGTTTTACGCCGCGCAAACCCGATAGTATCTGGAGTGCTGTAAATATCAAAAAGGTAGCAGAGCTTACCGAGAAGGGCTTAATGAAGCCTGCGGGGATCGCCGCATATAGCAAACGTAAAGAAGAGAGATCTGCCATCTATGCTTTCGAGACGGAGCAGAAAGAGCTTTTGCCTGCTTATACCAAACTGTTTAAAGCAAACAAAAAAGCGTGGGCTTATTTCGAGGCCCAGGCACCATGGTATCGTAAAGTATCACTCCATAGAGTAATGAGTGCTAAACAAGAGAAAACACAACTGAGCCGCTTACAAAAGCTTATTGACTACTGCCAAAGAGGTGAGCGCGTGCCCGGATAAAAAAATACTGTCATCCCGGATTGTTAGCTACCAAACCGGGACCCACACCGTAAACTAAACCTGTCATAGCCGTATTTTGTGTGTGATGCCACCCTTTGGCCTACAGGCAGCACGACAGTTATTTTTAGAGCAGTTTTCTGTTCTCTAATGCTTGCTGCAATACTTCCACCCTAAATTTAGGTTTGTAGCAATAGCTTGTTAATTTTTTAACTAAAGGGTGTTTGTAACCAAACAAAGCTTTTATCATCCGCACCCGGGTTGATCCTTTTGGGTATCCGTATTTATACCAGCTGAATTTTGATTTATCTATCTTAAAATACTCGGCAAACTCAGAGAGGAAAAGATCTATTTCTATATCGTAAATATCAAGGTCGAGATCAAGGCTGGTATCAGGCTTTATCATTGATGTATCAACCGGCACCACTTTATACCGGTTGCAATAGTCAACAATAAAATCTGTTAGCTGTGGAGATAGTTGGTCCATACAATGCCTTAATAGTTCTCGATATAAAGGACACCGATATTTTCCCGGCGTTACACCTAAAGATAAGAAAACAGCATTATTGGTTGCAAGCAGTTAAAAAAATGAGTCCGCCTTACAGGGGCTTCTCAAAAATAAACATCTCCAGGGGCTCTTTAACGCGGCCAAATTGCTCAGGGATGTTAAGCGATATAACCTCGCCGGTTTTGGCGTAACCGCGGCGCTCGTAGTAGGCTATCAGCTCGTTGCGTTTAGTGATCACCGTCATGGTCATGGCTTTTAAACCTTTGGCGCGGCCATGATCTTCAGCTACCTGTAACAGTTGTTTGCCCAAGCCTTTTGCCTGCAACGTTGGCGATACAGTAAGCATGCCCAGGTAAAGCCTGTCATTACGTTTTTGAACATACACGCACCCAGTTATTTCACCATTATCGTTGATGTTTTTAAATAGGGTTACATTTGGGTCGTTCAGTTCTTCAGTAAGGCTGTCAAAATCAATACGCGTTCCTTCGATCATATCTGCCTCGGTCGTCCAACCCTGTTTAGCGCCCTCGCCACGGTAGGCTGAGTTTATCAAAGCAACCAATTCGGGTATGTCAGTTAAAGTAGCAGGAGTTATAGCCATAAGGCAAATGTATTAAATCGGCAAAAAATAATTGAGTTCAAAAATCAGCTTTCGGTATCTATGGTTTCGGTAACCCAATGCTGAAAATCATCTACGCTGTAAAAAATAAATTCAGGTTCCAGCGGGATCAATTCAGCGGCGTTGGTAGTATGCGCCCAGGCCGCGGCAGCTATCGGGATACCAACTTCTTTACAACTCTTTATATCGCTCGGGGCATCGCCTACATACAATGCATCCTGCGGTTCCACATTTAGCTTTTTCAGCGCCCGCTTAATGCCGTTTACTTTATCGGGGCCATCAGGCGATCCGGTTTCCAATATCTCAAAATAACCGTCAGCATCAAATTGCTTAAGCGATAATTTTGTACTGTGGATGCCTTTACCGGTCACCATAGCCAATTGCACGCCTTTATCAAGCAGGGCTTGCAACAACTCTTTTATCCCGGGGAACATTGCCGGGCAGGTATCATGCATGGCTTCGTAATGCAAAAGATAGTCTTTAACGCCCTGCGCTTCCTGCTGCGGTATCAGCGCGCGGATAGTCCCCTCTTCAGATGGGCCAAAAGTGGCGATGATCTCCTCATCACTAAGGGATTTATTTAAAAAAGGCTCGATACTTTTCTTAAATGCGGCTATACACAATGGCAAAGTATTAGCAATAGTGCCATCAAGATCAAATATTACAGCTTTTAACTTCATAGGTTTTAATATCATATCGACTTATAGTCATCGCGGGATGGTGTAAAAATGTCTATCAGTTTGCAATCGGTTATAGCCAGGCCGCTGTGTGGTGCCTCTGAGGGGATAACAGCAAACATACCGGCATCAAGAATTTGCGCCGTTCCGTTTACGGTGAGCTGAAACTTACCTTCAATAACAAACGACATTTGCTCGTGTACATGGCTGTGCGTACCCAATGCACAACCGGCAGCTACCTCAATAAAGTTGATGGTATTGCTATCGGTATGGATCAGCTTAGAGAAAAAGCCCGGGGCTATTTCTTTGGTGTCAATATCTGCAAAATGCCTGAAAATATTATTGTCCATCGATTTTTCTGTTTAGGCTCTCTTCTTTTTGAGAGTGATAACCGTTATCTCAGGCCAAATGCCTAACCTGCCCGAGAAGGCAAGGAAACCAAAACCACGGTTCACGTATAAATGGCGATTATTCTGTTTGATGAGGCCCGCCCAATCCAGGTAGCGGTATTGCACAGGGCTCCAGCGGAAACCAGCCGTTTCAACCCCAAACTGTGCACCATGCGTGTGCCCCGAAAGCGTTAAATGAACATCAGTTTTGTGGTAACGCACCTTCTCTTCCCAGTGGGTTGGATCGTGCGATAGCAGTACTTTAAATGCTTTATCATCTACACCTGTAAGCGCCTTGTCCAAATCGCCTTTTTGGATAAATCCTTTGCCCCAGTTCTCAACCCCTATCAGCGATATTTTTTGGCCATCCTTTTCCAGTTCAACATTCTCGTTCAACAAAAGGCGATAGCCAAGTTCGGCATGGTGGCGTTTTAGTTTGTCCAGATTATCACGTTTGGCTTGTTCGCTCTCCCGCTGGATATAATCTCCATAATCATGGTTACCCAGGATTGAGAATTGACCGAAAGGTGCTTTGATCTGCCCAAAACGGTCTATGTATTGTTCAATTTCCCAAGCTGCGTTGTTCACCAAGTCGCCAGTAAAAACAAACAGGTCAGATTTTTGGGCTTTAGCCAAATCAATACCGCGCTGCATGGCATCGACATTATCAAAACTGCCTGAGTGAATATCTGATAGTTGCGTGATGGTAAAACCGTCAAAGGCCTCAGGCAACTCATCGTAATAGATAGTTTTGGTGTGCAGCTTATATTGGTACTTACCACGAAACATCGCGTAAAAAAACGATGTAAACGGCAATGCAGCCAGCAGTACGGCTATCTCGCTGATAAACTTTCGGCGTTGCGGGAAGTAAGGATCACCCGGCTTATGCTCACCAACTAAACCGGCTATGAACCTGCCCAGATCGCCTAAGGATAGCACAATACAAAATACAAGCTTGGTTACAAAGAAAGTTAAGAACAGGCTCAGCATCCACTCGTGAAAAGGGGTCATACCCTTAGATGTATTGAAACTGTTTAGCCCAACCAGAAAGATTATGGTTATACCTACTGAGGTTATTAAGAACCCCCATGGCAGCGCCAATCTTGCGAAGCGCGATTGCCAATCGAGCGTAAGGGTACGCAATCCGTTAAAAACATACCAATCCATCAGGAAGGTTATTGCTGATGCTATTAAAAAGAAATTGAATATACCACCTCTACGCATAAATTACTAAGCTTAATGTTGCAAGATATAAAAGGATTGGTAATTGATATGTAAAATTGACTATCGTTTTAGCAAAGTCAGTAATGCTGATTAAAATAATTGCCGTTACTTTTAAGCGAGGATTTCGGTATAAATCATTGCCGTTGCCTTCAGGCAACGGTTTCTGTGTGTACCCTCAAGGGCTTGCCATCCGTTGGCTGAAGCCAACGGCAATGATGCGACTACATGGTTAAAAACAAAAAGCCCTCAAGGTTTAGTATGAGGGCTTTGATATATTAGTGATGTCTCATCAGCACCGGGCGATGCGCCGGGCGGTGATAGTATGCTCTTCTTGACATTAATACCGGCCTATGGTAGCGGCGGTAATGCCTGCGTTCAACCACCACCACACGGCGTGGCGGACGGTGATAAACCGGTCGGTTTACATAAACTGGTTCTGTATATACCACTGGCGCTGGCGTGCCTATCTGTGCGGAAATTGAAACTTGTGCTTTTGCAGTGTTAAAACCGAACATTGCAACAGCGGCTACGGCAAATATTTTCAAGTACTTCATGGTTATGTTTGTTTAAGGTTAACGTTTGATTTTAGATGGATTAGTAATTTCTGTAATATCCGTGGTCGCGGTCCCAATTACGGTCATGGTACCTATCATGATGGTAACGATCGTACCTGCGATTGTTACGGTTATCTATTGAACAACTTGAGAACATTGCAGTACCCAATAGTAGAACTGCCATTATTTTTATGATGCTTTTTTTCATGATTGAAAATCTCCTATTCGCTTTGTTTATTGCGTTTGTTTAAATATTAAACCGGTTTGGGCCATCCAAGTTTAATGCCGCCAAGAGCATATAACACACTTGTTACAAAGGCAAATTGAGAGAAACAGCGATGATATTAAGCCTTTTTACGCAGGCTAATTCGCTGTGCTATAAAAGCATACATCAGGCAAAACAGCCAAAAAACCACCACTAAAATAGCGATGTTTACAGCTACTTTGGGGTAGCCGTATTTTACAGTATCTAAGAAAAAATAAGGGTAGCGTGCTGTAAATACACCACGGATAAGGACGTAAATAATATACAACAGCGGGTACCATAACCAACTAAAGGTACCTTTGTAGGTGATGCTTTGTTTTGGCACTGCAACAAACCAAAATACAATAAACAGGATAGGATCAACCACATGCAGCAGCTCATCTGCAACGCGACCCCAGCCGGTGAAGTAAACCGTGCCGCGCAACACAAGGTTATAAACAATACAAACAATAGTGATATAAACAGCGGTAGCGGTAAGCACGCCCGGCCTTGCAAAAAATTTGTTCGAGAAACCGCCAAGCGCAACAGCAGCGGTAGTAAAAGCGACAAGCAAATTACACTGAATGGTAAAAAAGCTAAAATAAAACTCTAACGAATAACCCAGTGGGCGGCCTTTGTCCAGATTCAACTGTAATGAAATAACAAACTGCAAAGCAAGTGCAAAAATGGTTACCAGGCTTACTATGGCACTGTAAACCCGGGCATTGTTACTATCGGTTTGAGGTTGTAGATGGTTATTCATACCCTAAATATACTCCTAAAGATTGTAACGGCAATTGTTACCAATAAATCTTCTGCTTATCCTGCACAGGATAAAATTACTCATGTATATTTACGAAAATCCGCAATGATGAAAATTTTTAAAATATTGGCTATCGCCGCTGTATTCACCGTTTTATTTACTGTGCCTGCTATAACTAAGGCACAAGCTGTTTTTAACCATGTTGCCCTGTGTTCAAAAGATTTAAAAAAGAGTAACGAGTTTTATACATCTGTTTTAAAACTCAAGATCATCCCAAATCCATTTAAGGATACGGTGCATACCTGGTACAGCATTGCGCCGAATATTGCCATGCATGTTATTCAAAGCAATTGCTCAACTACAAAGGTGATTGCCGATCATATCTGTTTCAGCGTACCGGCTATTGATAAATTTGTAGAAATGCTGAAAGCTAAAAATATCGCCTACTGCAACTGGAAACAGGTGCCGGGCCAGGTAGAACACCGCGTTGACGGCGTTTCGCAAGTTTATATCCAGGATCCTGATGGTTACTGGATAGAGGTAAACGATGCCAAATAGCCCGAATCATCTACTTTATAAAGCATCGTTATATGGTCAGTGACAGTATGGTTACGCTTTGAGCGCCAACCTGCTTTAAACCTTTTAAAATTGCTATGGTCACATAAACAGAAACCACAACCTGTTTAACCATGAAAAAAGCAATTAAAACTATAATAACCGACCTTAACCATGTATTTGTTAAAGGCGATTCTGATAAAGTAGAGCAAGCAAGAGTATTTTTGCTGCTGGCAACTCCTGTAATGTCTGTAATGTATCTATTCGGTCAATTTCCGATATATTAATCAGCCGGACTTGAAATAAAATCTATTTTTGCGGCAATAAACGCAAAATGGAAAGTTTAAAAGGAAAATTCGACAGTGTCATATTCGATTTGGATGGTACCCTTTGGGACAGTACCGAAACCATAACGCGCGCATGGCAAACCGCTATTGACCAGGCGCCGTATATGGCCGGCGAGGTAATGACAAAAGATCGGGTACGCTCTATCACCGGCATGACCTACGATACCATTTTTATGAAGCTGTTCCCAACACTTGATGAACAGCAACGTGCCGAGGTACAAAAACTTTGTTCTGTTGCCGAACTGGACATTTTGCACAAACAAGGCGGTGAACTTTATCCAAACCTTGCAGATACACTGGCATATTTAGGCGAAAATTATAAGCTGTATATCGTTAGCAACTGCCAGAGTGGATATATCGAGTTATTTTTAGACCTGCACAGCATGCACCCGCATTTTTTGGCGCACCAATGTTATGGCACAAAAGGTAACCCCAAGGCTGATAACATCCGCGATATTGTGAACGACCATAACCTGCAAACTCCGGTTTATGTGGGTGATACCATGGGCGATTATGAGTCGGCAACTAAAGCAAGTGTTCCGTTCATTTTTGCATCTTACGGATTTGGGAAAGTAGAAAATGGCATGGTGGCTACGATTAACCACTTTGAGGAATTAAAAGACATCCTGTAAGCCAAACTTTTGCAGGCAGTTGAGGTTTTAAATGAAACCGCTGTTGCTAAAATGAAAATTTCTAAATTTCTGCATTCTTGTCTTGTTTTTGAGGATAATGGTTATAAATTACTGTTTGACCCGGGCAAATTTACCTTTGCCGAAGGACGGGTTAAACCGGATAATTTTGCCGATGTGGATGCCATTATTATTACCCACATCCATCCGGATCATCTCGACACCGAGAATCTAAAAAAAATTGTAGAATTAAGCGACGCACCTATTTATACCAATGATGAGGTTGGCGAAACCATTGCCAAAGAGGGACTTAGCTATAACACTATAAAAGAAGGAAATTTTGAATTAGGCCCTTTCAAACTGCAGGCCTTCCCGGTACAGCATGAGCCTTTACTGGATAATCCCATCCCGCAGATGACCGGCTTTATTATTAACGATAAAGTACTACACCCTGTAGATTCGATGGAGACCAGCTTAACCGAATTTCCTGATATTGAAGTGTTGATAATGGTAACCATGGCACCCTTTGCCAATGAATTACGCATAGCAGGCTTTGCAGACCGTGTAAGGCCAAAACAGATACTACCGGTACATGATGGTTACGCTAAAGAGTTTTTCCTTAAACAGCGGTATGATAACTACCAGAGGCATTTTGAAAAGTCAGATATCATATTCCACCAGATTATTGAAATTGGGAGTGGGATAAGTATTTAATGTAGCTTACGGCCGGATAAGATAAGTTTCTGCCTTCTCGTTAACAATCGAATCTTCCCAAGGGTCATAGTTATAAGTCAGAATAACTTGGTTCTCGTTAACAACTTTTATCTTGTAAGTTTTAGCCTTTGTATCATATTGATACTTAATGTTGACGTTAGATTGATCGATATTATATGTAAACTTTCTGATTTGAGGGCCAAACGGTGTCCTATCGTCAGTTACAGTTTCGCCGGTTTTATCTTTATCAAACAGCATGTAATCAGTGGCACTAAAGCCACTTGTGGCGTGACCTATAATTTTATTATTAACATCGTAGTCGGTATATTCAACTTTTTGCAAAAGCCATTTCCCAAGAAGTTTATTTCCAAATGCAGTATTCTCTTTTTTACAGGCAGAAACAGCCATCAACAGGCAGCAGAGCAAAAAGCAGATCTTTTTCATGTATAATTAATAAGGTTTTAGGTTGCGTTTATTTATAAAGTCCGTTCTTCCCTGTCGAAATTCTCCATCACCAATACTGCAGCCCCTATCAGCTCGGCATCAAAGCCCAATGATGAGATAAGTAATTCTGTACCCGATGAAAGCCTTGGGATACAGTATTTGTGCAGCGCCTGTTGTATAGGAGCCATCAGCAGTTTACCTACTTTAGCACCACGGCCGCTCAATACAATATTGGCGGGGTTCATGATATGGATAAGGATAGCCAGCGCTTTACCTATTTTATAGCCGGCCTCGCTAAGCAACTCAATGGCAAACTGGTCGCCCTGGTTAGCTGCTTCCATCAGGGCATCGCCCATTAATTTGGATTGGCCATGATGCGGCTGCAAACTGGTAACGCGGCCATTCCTGATGCCCTCTTCTGCTTTCTGAGCTACTACCAGCATTGATGCTTCGGCCTCTAAGCAGCCGCGTTTGCCACATACGCAAAGTTCTCCATCATCAGAGAGCGGTATGTGGCTCAGTTCGCCCGCAAAACCGTTGTAGCCGCGAAAGATCTTACCGTCGATGATCATCCCCAATCCTATGCCCCAGCCCAGGTTTATAACCATTACTTCCTGTTGTGAGCGGGCAATGCCAAACTTCTGCTCGGCAAGGGCAATCAGGCTCGAGTCGTTATCAATGTAAGTGGTAATACCTGTGGAGCGCTCAATGTATTTGCTCAGGCTCTCGCCGCCTGCATCAAGGTAGGTATAGTTAATGCCCTCAATGGCGTTGATAAACCCCGGCATGCCAATGCCAATGCCTGCAATTTTATCTTTCGGGACACCAGTTTGCGCTATGTAACCATTAAGGTGATCTATCAGTTGCGGAAGCGCGTTATCGTTGTTATGCAGTTTCAGTTCAACGGTCACCATGTCTGATACCGGGCTGTTATTCAGATCCAGCATCTGGATACGTGCCGAAAGCTGGTCCATAGCCACGGCAAGGATAAACATAGCCTTTGCATTGATGGCGTACATCAACGGGCGACGGCCGCCGCTTGAGGGTGCATAGCCCTGTTCAACAACAAAACCTTCTTTTATCAGTTCGTTAATTGCTTTGGCAATTGATGGGATACTTTTATCAAAAAGCTGACTTAAACCCGCGCAAGACATCGCCTTATCAAAATACAACCGTTTAATGATCATATTTTTTAACCAGCTGCTTTTTACACCGGTACTCTTAATTTCCATGCACTTCTATTGGCTACTTTAAATAGTTTCAGGGCAAAACTACTCTTTAAAATTAGGAAATTTTAGCAACACAACACTAAGTGCGAAAACTTTTTAAAATTTAGCATAATCTTAACAGAATTATAGCCCCATCCTCATTTGCAGCAAATACAGTTTAAACCCAAACTTCTCGTACGCTCTGATAGCTGATTCATTTTCGCTGTAAACTTCCAATCGTAGCTCGGTGATGTTACGGGCTATTGCCCATTGTTTTAGCGTATCAATAACCAATCTGTTCACACCTTTACCCCGATACTGCGGCACAACATACATAAAGCCCAGATATGCTTCTTCCGCATGGGATAAGTAAGGTTTGGACTTATCGATACGAGCATAGCCACTGGCGATGAGTTCGCCATTTAGTTCGGCGACAACCAAATGGGCATCTGGTGAAGTTAGGAGCCAATCGAGATCATAATATTGCTGCGGCCCGTCCTTCATTTCAGGAGTGAATGGGCGCTCCGCTTCCACTACGCCTTGCTCAAATTGCAGCAATGTCGGCTTGTCATCCAAAGTTGCCTTGCGGATGATAGGAGAATTGTTTTCAGCGTATGCTGAGGGTATCCATTCGGTGCGGATCATGGGCGATGGTCTTTCTTTGCTCTGGCTAAGATAACACCCGTGCTTTTAATTTCGAAAGAGCCACTGTAATCTGAAAATCCCACAACATATTTATTTTCTGCCATTATGTAAATCAAGCAATGCAAAACATCATCTGTTACAGGCTTTGCACGATACTCGCCTGTGCCCAATTTCATACAGTATTTCTGTATGATAAATCGAATGCCTTTTGAATTGTATTCCTCAAAAATTTTGAGCTTATCGTTTAGAATGTAAACAGCAGGTATTGTCGACGTATAATCCAAATTCTCAGCCTTAAACGAGATGCCATTTGCTATACTCCGCTTTAAATAAATCTCATAATTGCCACCTTCACCTGCTGCAAGGTGCTCAGCATAATATTTGTTCAATGAGTAGCTATCTACGATAAATTTACGCCCTTCGCTATCAGATGATATTGCTACATAAGTTCCGGGATGCTTTGTAAATAGCTTATCTATTAATAAAACATAATCAGCATTAGCGGACTGAAGAATTACCGTAAGGCCGATGAGCAAGCAAAAGGTTTTAAGCATCAGTTTTTAAAGTAGTTTTTATACTCATCCTCGATCATCGTAATATCCGGTGCGTAAACGGATTTTCCCGGCTCAAAAAAATAGAAATTGCTGGGTTGTGATAACGTGTCTATCTTAACAACTTTTACAGCTTTACCATTGTTAACGAATTTCACAAATTTCTCTTGCTTATTAACTACTCGCAAGAGTTGTTTAGCAGTTATTACAGAGTCTACTACAGATGAATAATAAACATTGTCATCGGCACCAGTGTAAAAACCTTCATCTCCATATTTTTTTCGCAACTTATCTAACTGGATAGTGTCCAGATTAAGTCTCACCACGCACTTAGCGTCGACAAAAAGCGTATCATTATTTATCTTTTTTGATGCAAGATTGATCATAGCAGATTTCGTTTCACCGGTGTCAGTTAACTTCTTATTCACTTTAGATGGTGTACAGCTATAAGCAAATATTGATAATACTAACAGATTTATCAGTTTAGGTTTCATAAAACCAATATAGGTTATTCCACCACAAAAGTTTTCTTCAATTTAATATCCTGCGATGAGCTGCCTATCCAGGCCTGGAAGGTGCCGGGCTCTACCGTCCAGTTCATGTTTTTGTCCAGCAGGGCCAGATCATCGGGGTGCAGGGTAAAAGTTACGGTTTTCTTTTCTCCGGGGTTTAGGGTTAGGCGCTCAAAGCCGCGCAGGTCATACTCATAGGTGGTTACGCTGCTTACGTCATCTTTGATGTACAGCTGCACCACGTCATCGCCCTTACGCTGGCCGGTATTCATCACGTCAACAGTAACCGTTACTATGCCCTGCGAGTTTCCTTTCTCCGGCGATACTTGCAAATTGCTGTAAGCAAAGCTGGTGTAGCTTAAGCCGTAACCAAATGGATATAAAGCATCATTTACACTGGTTTTACCCCAGCTGTTAGCCCCTCTTTGCCCGGCTTGCGAAGCAGGCTTAAACGGGAAATTAAACTCTAACTGACCTGTTGTTTTTGGGAACGTGATAGACAACTTCCCCCCCGGGTTATTATCACCAAACAAAGTTTCAGCGATCACTTGTCCGCTTTGCACGCTCGGGAACCATGCCTCCAAAATAGCAGGCACATATTTGTTTTCCCAGTTGATGGTAAGCGGCTGCCCGTTTATCATTACCATGACCACCGGTTTGCCTGTAGCCTGCAGCGCCTGTATCAATTTAAGTTGACGGCCGGGAAGATTAAGACCCGTGCGCGATAAGCTTTCGCCTACCCTGTCCACATCCTCGCCTACAACCGCTATTACCACATCCGATTGTTTGGCCTGCGCCACTGCCGAATCAATCCCTGCCTGCTCGGCAGCGGTTAGCGGTGTCTCTATGATCTCGCTCTCCGGCCAGGTGGCATCTACTATGTTGCAGCCTTTGGCATAGCTCACTGTAGCCTTGTTGCCAACGTATTTTTTTATACCATCTAACACCGTTGTGATAGGGTTATGCGATGGGCCATATCTGCTGATGGTGTAATTGCTTTCAGCTGCCAGCGGACCAGTAACCAGGATATTTTTGCATTTATCCTTATCAAGTGGCAACAAATTGTTTTCATTCTTCAGCAATACCATGCTTTCGCGGTTCACCTTCAAACTCATTTCCTTGTCAGCGGCGGTGTGTACTACTTTATCAGCTGCCTTGGTGTTCTTTACGTACGGACTATCAAAAAGCCCCAGCCTGAATTTAACCCGCAATACCTCACCCACCCGGGTATCAATAGTTTTCATAGAGATACGGTTCTCCCTGATATCCTCGCGCAGCGGAAGGATAAACGTTTGCGGCATAGTGAAATTGGTGCGGACATTCAAGCCCGCTTCAACGGCTTGTTTAACGGCTTTCTTGTAATCGGCAGCAACGTGGTGTTTAGAATAGAGATATTCTACTGCTTCGCTGTCTGATACCACATACCCATTGAAGCCAAATTTCTGCCTGAGAAGCTCTGTAAGGAAATAATAGCTGCCGGTGATAGGTACGCCATCCCAATCATTATAACTGCTCATTACGCCCATCGGGTGCGCTTCCTGCACCACCCGGCGAAAGGGATAAAGATATATTTGATGCATCTCGCGAGGGGCAACATGCGGATCTGTGCGGGCGGCACCATCGCGGCCACCTTTTGGTATACTGTAAACGGCATAATGTTTTAAGGTTGATGCCACACCCTCTTCCTGGATCCCCAATACCATTTGCTTACCCAATTCGGCAATCAGGAAGGGGTTTTCGCCATAGCACTCTACTACCCGCCCCCAGCGCTGATCGCGCGCAGGATCAAGTATAGGCGCGTAAACGTTGGTATAACCTAAAGCCTTTGCCTCGCGACCTACGGTTTGGCCGGCCTGCCTTACCAGTTGCTTGTCCCAGGTACTGCCAATGCCTATCGGCGCAGGCAACGGCGTTGCCCGGTCGTGGTTTAAGCCGTGAATACCCTCGTTTGTAAAATCAACCGGGATGCCCATTCGGGTTTCTTCTACAAACCATTTTTGGATGGTATTAATCGCCGAAGCATGTTTGCTAAACGGGTAAGAATACTGCGTAGGCGCATCATCTGTATGCGAGGTAAGGTTATTCAGTTCTTCATCGATATTGGCAATGCCGTCTTTCCAGATCTCATTTTTCCAGTTGGACGTTGGCATCTCATCCTTAAGCACACGCTTATAGCCGTATAGCGTAGCCATCTGGCAGGTTTTTTCTTCAACAGTCATCTGACTCAGCAGATCGGCTATGCGCTTTTCTATATCCTGTTTCGGATCCTCAAAAACGTCCATCCGGCCATTCTTGTTAAAATCAATCCAACCTTTGTGATATATATTTTTTGTTTGTGCCGATGCGTTTACAGCCAACAAAAGGGCAGGTAATACCCAATAAAGTTTTTTCATGAAGACAGGTGCTTGTTAGTTAACCAAATATATACACAGAAAGCCCCTTTAGGTACATCAAATCACTATAACGTTTTCGTTACCTTATGCGGATGAAAACATATATTATTTCTTGTGCGTACAAACAATAGCAGATTTAAACGTTATTGTGTAGATCTTTAATTTTGCTGCCCCGATACTATGCGTATACTTTCTCTTTTCCTATTGTTTGTTCTTAGTTCGTTTAAACCTGTCGCTGAACCCGATACCACTGCAGATCCCAACCGTATTTGCGGCAAGTGGGAATCGAGCGAGAAAAATCTGGTGGTAGAGGTTTATCGTTATAAAGATACTTACAAGGCAAAAATGATCCGCTTTACCGGCGGGGTTACCAAAGATAAGCCGATGGAAAGCATCACCGATAAAAACAACCCCGACCCTGCGTTGCGAAACCGGAAAGTTTTAGGCCTTGATGTGGTTGAAACCCTGCGATACAATGCAAAATCAAACTCATGGGAAGGCGGCCGCATCTACGAAGTACAGAGCGGCAAATACTGGAGTGCGGCAGCCTCATTAGACAATAAGGGCAACCTGAAAGTAAAGGTTACTAGAAGGTGAAACTCCTGGGGCGTACCATGACCTTTCATCGTATTTCATCCTGAGGATTTGGCATCGGTATTGCCTATGTATCAATAACCAACGACAATACCATGACAAAACGCTTCCTCTCCCTCTTTTGCATCATAATGTTGTACAGCAGTACAAATTACAGTACACCTAATTACAAATCAATGGAAGATATGGTGTGCGGCAAATGGCAATTGATAGATGATGCGCTTGTTGTGCAAGTGTACCGCGATGGCAGCGAATTTAAAGCCAAGATCATTGCCTTTGACGACCACGACGATACCAAACCAATGGATTACTGGACCGATGATCTTAACCCTGACCCGGCTCTCCGCAGTCGCAAGATATTAGGGATGAACGTAGTGGAGAAACTATCCTACAATATTACCACCAACACTTGGGAAGACGGCATTATTTACGACGCTAAACACGGCCGCCACTGGAATTCATCAGCATATCTTACTAAAGATGGTTTATTAAAGGTTAAGGGATACTGGCATATTAAACTGATAGGCAAAACGCTGACTTTCAAAAGAATATAGTCAAATAGTCATAAAATTTTTCTTAATATTTTCTTGCATTGTAACATTTATGTTGCTTACATTTATGTCACACCAATGTCATCCCGAAGATTATGTTAAGAGTATTACAAATTTCTCTGATCACGCTGTTATTTACAGCGTTTTCACATGCTGCAACGCCGGCACACAGCGACGAAGTAATTTGCGGTAGATGGATGTCTGCCGATAATGACCTGATGATCCGCGTTTGTAAAGAGGGTACGGAATACCGTGCTACCATACTTTGGTTTGATGACCGCGACGACAGTAAGGACGTTGATGATTACCTTGACGTCTTAAACCCCGATCCAAGCCTGCGCAGCCGAAAAATAGTTGGGATGAGCGTATTGGAAAATTTAGTGTACGCTCCCAAAACAAACACCTGGGAAGATGGCGTTATCTACGATGCCCAGCATGGCCGCAACTGGAATTCATGCGCTTATATAACCGACAAAGGCCAGCTGAAGGTAAAAGGTTACTGGCACTTTAAATTCATTGGCAAAACGCTCACATTTAAACGTGTATAAACAAAAGCGGCGCTTCTTTATCAGAAGCACCGCTTTTGTTATAGATCAATCAATAAAACTTATTGCTTAAGGAACTCGCCGCTTGCAACTAATTCAACTTCGTCGCTTAGCATTGGTGAGCCATATTTGCTGCCGAAACCAAAATCAGAACGTTTGATAGTACCTGTGATCTTGAAACCTGCATCAGGGGTTTTGGTCATTGGGTTAGTGATGGTACCGCGGTAAGCTGCATCTAAAGTAACTACTTTAGTTACACCGTGCAGGGTTAAGTTACCGGTTACTTTGTATTTGTTGGTACCTGCCGCTTTAACAGAAGTACTAACGAATGATAACGTAGGGAACTTTTCTACATCGAAGAAGTCAGCGCTTTTAAGGTGACCATCACGTTTTTCGTTCTCAGTATCAACAGATGCAGTTTTAGCTGAGAAAGTATATTTAGCATCGCTAAAATCAGGCTTAGCAGCTACGATAGATGCATCAAAATCTTTAAAAGTACCATCAACATCAGATACTGCTAAGTGAGTGATGGTGAATTTTACGTGCGAGTGTGCTTTGTCTACCGTCCAGGTGCTTTGTGCTGATGCTCCCGTTGCAAATAATGCAAGGGTTAATAAGGTGAAAATTTTTTTCATTGGGTTATTTCTTAGTTTAATTTGATGCAAATGTAGAAAAGGTTTTTACAAAAGATGTTTAAACATCTTTTTTTGAGATGTGTATGACAATTTACTTTTTAGTAAAGAAATCATCTACCCTTTTATTGAAGTCGGCAGCATGTTCTATCAATGTGCCATGTCCGGAATTTTTAACGATCCAGAGTTTTGATCCTTTGATGTTTTGGGCCATGTAGCGGGTATGTTTATCGCTGATCACATCATGGTCGCCGGCGATGATAAAAGCCGGGCAATTTATTTTTTGCAGATCGGCAGCGGTTAAGTTGGGCTGCTCCCAATCCAGCAGGAACATTTTCCACTGGTCCTTTTCTTTGGGGGTTTTCCAGGTTTTATTTTTGTTCTCTTCGTAGTATTTTTTGCCTTCGGCCCAGCCCTTGGGGTCGGCAAAAGAACCGGCATCAGGCGTTACATTGGCTCCGGTCGCAGCAAAAGCAATTACTTTTTCTGGGTGATGTATCGCCATCATAATGGCATTTATACCGCCATCGCTCCAACCTAACACGTAAGCTTTGGGTACGTGCAACTGATCAAGCAAAACAGCAAAATCATCAGCCATTTGTTCAAAACTTATCTTAGGGTTTGGGTCTATGGACTTACCCTGTGAGCGGCTGTCAACGAATATCACACGGTACTTTTTAGCAAAATAAGGTACGTTCTCGCTAAAGGCGCTCATATCGCCGCCGTTGCCATGTATCATCAGCAAAGGCTCGCCATGGCCATACTCCTCAACATAAAGCTTAATGCCGTTTACCTGGTAATATTTACCTACCGCTGCATTTTTACCATAAGGGACTTTTTGGGCGCAGCCCAGCACAGATAGTAATTGTGGAATGATAGCCATCAGGAGTAATCGTTTAAGGCGCATGGTATTTTTTGAGCAAGATAGGGAATTAAGAACACCGTTCATAAAAGTGTTGACGTTCAAGCACGTGAACAGTATGAACAAGCGAGAAGTTTAACAGAATCGACTTGCGGGTTTAAGCCCTCTCTAAATTGCGAAGCATTCATGAACGCCTATTAATAGAATATCAGGAATAATCTCCCCCGCCAACTGGCGGGGAGACTTTTAAAATATTTGTTCTTAAGCCCTCCCTTTCGGGAAGGGTTTGGGAGGGGCTCGTTACCCTATATTCTCCCATTTACCGCTATCCAAACTGCGGTAAATAGCATCTATCACTTTCATATCCTTCTCGCCTTCTTCGCCGGGTACACGGCTCATCTTGTTGAGTTGCACACAGGTGGCAAAATCGTCTATCTGGGCAGCTTGCTGCACTATATTGGGGAGATCCATTTGCTTACCGTTTACATGACCATCAATGCCGTCATATCCGTAAGCGGGCTCAACATCAAACTTGCCCTTTTCGGCGGTTACGCGCAGATAGCCCCAGTTGTTGTTATAGCTGGATTTGCCCGTCACTTTTTGCCCGCCCGGGAATTTCAGCTCCCAGAAAACAGTTTCGTCAACTTCTTTAAACAGATCGGGTTTGGTCTTCTCCTGGGTGGCTTTCACAGCTATCGGCTCCTGCCCTAAAGTGTAGCGGGCAGCCTGTATGGCGTAGATACCCATATCCATTAAGCCGCCGCCACCGGCCAGCGCCTTTTTTAAGCGCCAGGCGTTAGGGTCGCCGGTGTAAACAAAGCCGTTACCGGTTTCAATAACGGTTACTTTGCCCAATACTTGCTTTTGACCCAGGCGCATAGCTTCCTGGTTGTGCGGCTCAAAATGCAGGCGGTATCCAATAGAAAGCAAACGGTTCGCCTCTTTACAGGCAGCTATCATTTCGCGGCAATCAGCAGCATTAAGGGCCATGGGTTTTTCGCAGATCACATGTTTGCCGGCTTTGGCTGCACGGATAGTATATTCTTTATGCATAGATACCGGCAACACCACGTAAATAATATCGATATCAGGATTTTTGGCTATCTCATCAAAGGTTTGATAGTTATAGATGTTCTTTTGAGGGATGTCGTACTTTTTCGACCAGGCCTCGGCCTTTGCAGGGGTGCCGGTTACGATGCCTGCCAGGTAGCAGTTTTTGGTTTTCTGTAAAGCAGGGGCTAACTGCCCGCCGGCATAGCCGCCTAATCCTACCAAAGCAATGCCCAATTTTTTACCGGGATTGGAAGTACAAGCCGTTGCCAACAGCGCCGGACTAACGACCAGTATACCGGCCATTACCGAACCTTTACGTATAAAATCTCTTCTGGATGTCTTAACTTCTGGTTTCATGGCCTTGTATGTTTTGTTTAATTATTAATCAAACCCTTCGCGGTATTTTTTTACAGCATTTACGATAGAGCGGGCTATTGCTTTTTGCCCTTTTTCAGAGTTTAAATACTTCTCGTCTGATGGATTATTGATAAATCCTGTCTCCACCAACAGTCCCGGCATGCCGCTTTGTTGCAAAATCAGTACACCTTGTTCTTTAACGCCTAAGCTTTTCCTACCGTCATTTTCTTTAAATTCTGTATTCAACAAATTTCCAAAATGGATGCTCTGCTTACGGAAACGCTGCTGGTACGCACCCATGATAATGGCGTTAACTGCCGCGTTTTCGCTATAACCGTTGTATTTTTTCTTGTAATCCTTCTCAATAAATATAGAGGCATTCTCGCGCAGTGCTTCCATTTGTTCCTGCTTGCGATGAAAACCATATACCAGCAATAACACGCCCCGCAAAGTGCCTACTTTTTCGGGCGATGAGTTGCAATGTATCGATATAAACAGATTTGCCTTGTTATCGTTTGCGATATCTGCACGTTTGTGCAATTCAATAAATTTGTCGGTACTGCGGGTCATGATCACATCTATAGATGGCATGGCGTCATTAAGCATTTGTTTTAGCTTTTTACCTATAGCAAGCGCTATATTCTTCTCTTTGGAGTGGGCACCGTGCGAACCCGGATCTTTACCGCCGTGACCCGGATCGATAACGATGGTTTTAAATTTAAACTTCGACTGAGATTCTTCGGCAGCCTTTTTGCTTTTAGATTGTGCGATTACTTTTTGGTTACTAATTATCAAAAATGCAATAAAACCGACGGTTATCGCTAAGTGCCTGTTTAACATGGTGCAAAGGTATACGGATAAAGCTTAAAAACGCATGGTGATTTGTGAAAATGATGATTGTGAATATGCGCATTAGTTAACTTTTTTTAAACAGTTGCAACCTCGGGTTAAAATGTTCCGTAATAATTGAAACCTGACAACGGGAACAACAACTGGATTTAGAGCAAATTTATATGAACGAAATATTCACAACACCGACAGCAATTTTCTTCTACTTTTTAGTAGTAGGCTCAACGCTGGTATATTTTATTCTTCAGTTTGATAAAAAGAACAGAGAGAAATTAAGCAAAATAATGATTCAGGCTAAAGACACCCAGCCTATGCTGCAAAAAAAATCAGCAGATCATAAAATGCGCGCACTTAAAGCTGCCATTAACGACCGCCGTATTGACCACAGCAAACTTGAACAACAACTTAATACACTGGTTGCAGATTACGATAAAGGCGTTATCTCATTAGCAGATTACTGCACCCATCTTAATCGCCTTATTGCCATGACGGCGTAGGGATAGTGATTAGAGATTTATGATCAGAGATTAGGTGGAAATTTCATACATCTCGGCCCTTTTGCAAACTGGCGGACAGCATAACAAAACCGCAATAAATCAAGCCCTTCCTTTAATACTTTTATTAAGGTTCAAAAAAATCTTTGTTTGTTTGCATTAATGAACAATGATACAGAGAACAATCACCTCAGCATAGTTACCACTGCCGACGGTTCCAAAACCATTTTCAATGCGTTAGTCGGCGAGAACTACCATTCAAAACATGGTGCGTTACAAGAAAGCAAACACGTTTTTCTTAAATCGGGACTGCAATACTTTCTTGAGCATCATCCTGCAGATAAAGTTTCTGTTTTAGAAGTCGGATTTGGCACTGGACTTAACTTCCTGTTAACTGCTGATTATTGTAACGAACAACATATCAAACTCGAGTACACAGGTATTGAAGCCTACCCTCTTAACGAAAATATGATAGCCGAAACGGGTTACGACGCCTTTGTGGGCGATACGACCTGGCAAAATTTCGTCAATAAATATCCCTCAGCATTAAACACTCCGGTTGATCTGGATGAAAATATAGAACTCGATATTGCAGTAACCCCATTACTGGATTTTAGCGCAGATAAGCAGTTCGACGTTATCTATTTTGATGCTTTTGCTGCCATCCATCAACCCGAGATGTGGGATGATGCCGCCATAGCGCATACCCTGCAGTTTTTAAAACCGGGTGGCGTATTTGTTACCTACGCCATCACGGGTAATTTAAAACGAAGTATAAAAGCCCTCGGCTTAAAAGTTGAGAAAGCACCCGGAGCACCCGGCAAACGCGAGATGCTCCGCGCTATCGCGAGCTTGCAATAAGCGGTTTATAGTTAGCAGTTATTATTTGGTTTGCGGTAGACACTGGCAGTTTGCAGCACCCCCTTCTAACAAACAAATCCTTAATGTTTTGCAAATTTCCTTCGTTATATTTTTATATCTAAGTGCCACCTGCAAACTGCAAACTAATAACTGCAAACTAACCACTACCTTTGTTATAAACACAAAACAATATGGCTTTAACAGCACCTGTTGCATCAAATAACCCAAGCGGCGCTTTCGAGCGGTTGCTTACCATAATGGACGACCTGCGCACTAACTGTCCTTGGGATAAAAAACAAACCCTCGAGAGCCTGCGCCATCTTACTATCGAAGAAACATACGAGTTATCTGATGCCATCTTAAGCGGCGACATGAACGAGATAAAGAAAGAACTGGGCGACATTATGCTGCACCTGGTATTTTACTCGCGCATAGCATCTGAGACCAGCGATTTTAATGTTACCGATGTACTCAACAGCATCTGCGATAAGCTCATTAACCGACATCCCCACATTTACAGCGATACCCATGTTAATGATGAGGCCGACGTTAAGCGCAATTGGGAACAGATAAAACTGAAAGAGGGTAATAAATCGGTACTGGGCGGTGTCCCTGCATCATTACCTGCTTTGGTAAAGGCATCGCGCATACAGGAAAAAGCACGTGGCGTGGGCTTTGACTGGGAGAACAAAGACCAGGTTTGGGCCAAGGTTGAAGAAGAACTGCAGGAGTTTAAAGATGAATTTAACACCGCCGATGAAACTGCCATCGATAAAGAAAAGGCCGAAGGCGAATTTGGCGATCTGTTGTTCTCGCTTATTAACTATGCCCGCTTTATCGACATCAATCCCGAGGATGCACTTGAAAAAACAAACCGCAAGTTCATCAAACGTTTTCAGTACCTTGAACAAAAAGCGAAAGAGAATGGTAAAAACCTGCACGACATGAACTTAGCCGAAATGGACGTTTTTTGGGAAGAAGCCAAAAAAGTTTAAACATTTATTTGGAAGCTGTAGCGTTTTAAAAGTTTGTAACGTAAACCAATTTGTAACCCGATTTATATGAAACGATTAAGATATCTGCTCCCTGTTTTATTGGTTGCAGCATTAAGTGCCGGATGCCTTAAAGGGAACAATAACCCAACTAATCCTAATCCGGAAGGAATTTTTACCGGCGAGTTTAGGCTGATAAGCAAAAAGGCAAATAAAAATACGATTGATACGGTGAAGGCAAATATCAAATTAACGCTTACCGAATCAAACGCCTCTTACTCTATCACCGGCGATACAGCTACCATACATGCAGGCAGTAAAGGTATCTACGGCATCAACGGGTTGGGGATCGGCTTTGCTGATAACACTTTATCAACCGCTAACGCTCAAAAAAATGCACCCGTTATTAATGGCAAAGCGCATTTAAACGGCAGTTATTACTTTGTTTACAATGGTATTGTATTTCAAATGAAGACAGTGGTTGGCGATACTGTAGCGTTTGAGTACGACCTGAAAAAGGTTAATTAATAAAACCCGGATAATTTGATGGCGCACATATAAACTGCGGTTGCGATAAATATTTTGAAGTGGCTGTAACGTTTTGGTATCGGGGGCGTAAGGTATATAGTCGACTAAGCAGTGTTACAATTAAATGCATCTACTTCACCGCATTACTGAAGATCAAATAATCAGTAAATGTAAATCAGGCAGTATTAAACACCAGGAACTGTTATACAAGCAGTTCTATGGGTATGCCATGGGTGTAAGTATGCGTTATAGCCTTAACGAGGATGACGCGCTTGAAGTTGTGAACGACGCTTTTATAAAGGTATTCAACAACATAAAGAGCTACAATACAGATAAGCCATTTAAGGCTTGGTTACGCACCATTGTGGTAAACACGGCTATCGACAGAAGGCGTAAAGAACTTAAGCACCAGGCCAATACAGATATTGAGGATGCTTACCATGTTGGCAGTGATGCAAGCGCCGTAGACACTTTAAATGCACAGGATATTTTAAAGCTGATGAAGCAATTGCCGCAGATACAGCTTACAATTTTTAATATGTACGAAATAGATGGCTATAACCATGATGAGATAGGGCAGATCTTAAACCTGCCTGCAAGTTCATCAAGGGTTTATTTGAGCCGGGCAAAAGAAAAGCTCAGACATCTTATAACAATCGAATCACGAAACCATGGATGATCAGTTTGATAACAAGCTAAGCAACCGCATCAGGGAAGTATTCGATAATTATGAATACCCACCTGCAGAGCATGGCTGGGCCGAATTAAGAAAAAAATTCCCTGCCGAAGAAAAGCACAATAAAGTTGCCTGGCTTTGGTGGAGCAGTGCTGCTGCAATTATTTTAGTGATGCTGGGCATAGGTCTATGGTATAACGGTACCGATAGCACGCAAAACAACTATGCTGTAAAACCCGTGGTTAAAAAACCAGTTAAAGATTCCGTAATTAAAAATCCAACAATCGCTCAGCAACCTGTCATAGCCAAAACTGAGCCCGTGAATGTTAAACCATCGTACGTAAGCCCTTATGTGCAATCGCTTGGGGTATCGCCACGCAACACTTATCGCCCTAACACGGCTGCAGTAAATTCATCTGTGATACAACAACCTGCAGAGGTTGCCAAAACCGAAAATAGTACAGCCATCGCGCAAACAAACAGTACGCCTGCCGCATCCGTGGTTACTACGGCCGTTGATAGTGCAAAAAATATTGATCCTGTTGTTCAGCAGCCACAGTTGGCTCAGTCTGTTAAGCCTGCAGAAAACTCGCCCATAGTACAATCGCAGCAAAACGCAATAGCCGCAACAGCTACCCAAAAGCCTAAACAAACCACTATCATGGATATGTTTGAGCAGGAAAAAAAGAATAAGGCCGCCCAGAGGAATTTAGGTAACAAGCAAGGCGATAAAAAGGTGACCTTTGCTGTTTACGCCACAACGTATTTCAATTACTCTGAAGGCAGCAGCAACCAGATGAATGCGGGTGCCGGGGTTTCGTCTGATTTCAGATTGAGTAAAAAGCTTAAACTTTCAACGGGTGTGGCGCTGGCGCAAAACTCCCTTAACTATGGTTCGGCCGCTGCTGCTCCGCAATCTGCATTTGCCTTAGCGTCTAAGGCGCGTGTATTAAACCAGGAAGGCTTATTTGCTATGTCTGCGGCCCTGCCGGTATTTAGAAATTACAATGTGAGCATGTTGGGTATTGATGTGCCGGTAAACTTAAAGTATGAGTTTAATCCCGATAAGACGGATGCATTCATATCTGCCGGTTTAAGTTCCGGGACCTTCTTTGATGAAAGTTACACTTACAAATACACTTACAGCAATGGTACAGTAGCTAACAGCGCCGCCGCAAGCGAAGATCATAATGAAACTGCACACAGCAGCAATAATTTCTACTTCGGCAAAATGTTAAACGTGTCGTTTGGTATTGGTTATCCGGTAGGTAATAATAGGCTTATAGTTGAGCCGTTTGTTAAATACCCCCTTGGGGGTTTAGGTGCGCAGGATATCCGTTTCGGGTCGGGCGGTGTTAACCTTAAATTCAGCTTTAAGGGCGGCAAGAGATAATGTGTAATTTTAGACGAGATTTTGAAAGCCCGGCCATCCGGGCTTTTGCTATTTAAACCGGATAGCTCTAACCGGCGTAATACGGGTAACCAGCATTGATGGAATAATAAGTACCAGCAAACAAATAACCAGCGTGCCCGCGTTAAGCAAAAACACATCCATCCATCTGATCTGTATCGGTACAAACGTCATGTAATAAGATGCCTGGTCGAGTTTAAAAAAATGAGTGCTTTCCTGAAAAAAAGCCAGCCCTAATCCTAAAGCATTGCCTAATATCAGCCCGAGGCCAATTAGCCAGGCGGCATTATATAAAAATACTTTTTGTATAAGCCAGTTGCCTGCTCCCATCGCTTTAAACATCCCTATCATGGAAGTGCGCTCCAGTATCATTATCAGCAAGGCCGATATCATATTGATAACCGCTACAGCCACCATTAAAACCAGCATCACGGCTATGTTAACGTCAAGCATATTTAACCATTCAAATATGGTTGGATAGTTATCCAGTACGGTATATGATTTTAGCGTGATCGGGATGCGGTTGTCAATTGCCTCGGCGGCGGCGGCAATGTCGCTAAAATTCTTTGCCCTGACTTCGTAGCCGTTGATTTCGCTGTTTGTCCAGTTATTAAGGCGGCGCACCAGGTTAAGGTCGCCAATTACAAAGGTTTTGCCTGCCTCTTCAACCCCGATATCAAAAACGCCTACAATTTTCAGTTTGCGCTTACGCACGGGTTCCTGCACAAAATACATCCACAGGTCGTCGCCTGCTTTTAGTTTAAGGCGGTTGGCGGTGGTTTGCGAGATCATGATCTGCTTCATGGCCTCGGCTGAATCTGCAAAGTTTATCACCTTGCCGGCAACGAGATTTTTTTTCAGAAAGCCCCAGTTGTAGGTACTATCAACCCCTTTCAGGATAACACCCTCTATCTCGTTATTCGCTTTAATTATGCCCGGCTTTGTGGCGTAAGGATGCAGATCATTTACGAGGCTTACCGAGCGGATGTTTTTTACGTAAACCGGGCTATCCACAAAGGCCGATCGCTCGTATGAAACGTTGTTATCCGTTTTCACTACCTGCATATCTCCTGCAAAGCCCCTAACCTTTTCGCGTATCTCTTGTTTAAACCCACGTATAACCACTATAGAAAGTATCATAACACCCAAGCCCAGCATAATACCAATAATGGCTATGCGCACAATAAGCTTTGAGAATGTACGCTTACTTTTAAATGTTATACGGCTTGATATAAACGAGGCGAAATCCAATGCAGAATGTTTTTGTACCTTAGCAAAGATGCATTTTTACATGTAACATACTGCCATAAAATTTGCTTTAAAAAACACCTATGAAAAGCATAAAAATATATTCAGTTCTGTTAACTGCGGCCATACTCACTTGCAGTTGTGATAATTTTGCGCAGGTAAAAAAGGATAAAACCGATACCGGCACAAAAAAAAACGTCAGTATTAAGCAGGTAACCAATCCTATACTACCCGCTGCAGAGCGCACCGAACTTTATCTGCCCTATTTAAAAGGGCGGAAAGTGGGCATGCTCATTAACCAGACATCAATCATTGGCAACGATAAGAAACCGTTGGTAGATAGCCTGCTTAAATTGGGTGTTGATGTTAAAAAGATCTTTGGCCCCGAGCATGGCTTTAGGGGAAACGCCAGCGATGGTGCAACGGTAAATACTACTAAAGATCCTGTTACCGGTCTGCCTGCTATATCTTTATATGGAAAGCATTTTAAACCTACCAAGGAAGACCTAAGTGGTATCGATCTGATGATATTTGACGTGCAGGATGTAGGCACACGTTTTTACACCTATATCTCCACCCTGCATTATGTGATGGAAGCCTGTGCCGAAAATAACATTGAACTGATGGTTTTAGACCGGCCAAACCCCAACGGCGTTTATGTAGATGGCCCTATTTTGGATACTGCCGGTTTCCGCTCATTTGTAGGGATGCATCCCATCCCCATCCTGCACGGCATGACCATTGCCGAATACGCCCAGATGATAAACGGCGAAGGCTGGTTAAAAAACAAAGTTAAATGCAAGCTTAAGTTGGTCAAAGTCGGCAATTACAACCGTAACATGGATTATACCTTACCAGTTAATCCATCGCCAAATTTGAATACGCAGCAGTCGATATTACTGTACCCGCACATTTGCTTTTTTGAGGGCAGCAAGCTGAGTTTAGGTCGCGGTACTCTGTTTCCGTTTCAGGTAATTGGCAGTCCTAAACTGAAGGATAACTATGAATTTTCATTTAAGCCGGTGAGTATCCCCGGCATGAGCGATAACCCTCCGCTTAAAGATACCGTTTGCTACGGCATCGACCTGAAAAATTTCAATATGCAAACCATCCGCAGCAGCGGAAAACTTAATTTGGCATGGTTAATTAAGGTGTACAAAATTTACCCGGATAAGGAGCACTTTTTTACCGCTTACTTTAACAGGCTGGCTGGTAATGCAGAGTTGCGCAAGCAGATAACGGCGGGTAAAACCGAAGCGGAGATCCGCCAAAGCTGGGAGCCGGGCTTAACCAAGTTTAAGGCCACCCGGAGTAAATATTTGTTATACAATTAACGCATACATTTAACATCTTCTGTACTATGAGAATTGTTTTTATGGGCACCCCTACCTTTGCTGTTGCTTCGTTAGACGCTTTAATTACCGCCGGATGTGATGTGGTTGGTGTGGTTACCGCACCCGATAAACCTGCCGGTCGCGGACAAAAGGTAAGTGAATCTGCCGTAAAACAATACGCCGTAGCCAATGGGTTAAAAGTGTTGCAGCCCGAGAAGTTGAAAAGCGCCGAATTTATTACCGAATTGAAAGCACTAAAAGCCGACCTGCAAGTGGTAGTGGCCTTTAGGATGTTACCAGAAATGGTTTGGAACATGCCGCCGAAGGGCACCATAAATCTGCATGCCTCGCTACTCCCGCAATACCGTGGCGCGGCCCCTATTAATTGGGCCATCATAAACGGCGAGAAAGAAACCGGCGTTACTACCTTTTTTCTGAAACATGAGATAGATACCGGTGACGTATTGTTCACCGAAAAAGTTACCCTTACCGGCAGCGAAACCGCAGGCGACCTGCACGACCGCCTTATGGCCAAAGGCGCAGGCTTGCTGGTAAAAACTGTTAAAGCCGTTGAAAGCGGTAAATACAACGAACATCCGCAAGAACAATTAGCCGAAGGTATATCGTTAAAGCATGCCCCTAAGATTTTTAAAGACGATTGCCATATAGATTTTAACCGACCGGCAGAGCAGGTTTACAACCATATCCGCGGCTTAAGCCCATCGCCGGTTGCGTATACCATGCTAAACGATAAGGTATTAAAGATCTACAACGCCACTTTTGAACAAGGTGAAACAGGCATATCGGCAGGTGGCTTTGTCACCAACCACAAAACCACGCTTAAATTTGCCACCAAAGATGGTTTTATAAGTGTAACCGATGTCCAGTTAGAAGGCAAAAAACGCATGGGTATTGAGGAGTTTTTACGTGGTGTGAGGTTGTAGACTTTATGGGCAACACGTATTCTCAATTGTATATCCACATAGTATTTGCGGTTAAAAACCGCAATGCATTGTTAAGTGATGCCTGGGCGGAGCGTGTACGGTTGTATATTAGTGCAACGGTTCAAAATAACGGTCACAAAATGCTTTGCATTAACCACATGCCAGATCATGTGCACATGTTTGTTGGGCTTAACCCATCACAGTCGCTTTCTGATCTGATGCGATTGGTTAAAGGTGATTCGTCAGAATGGATAAATAAAGAGAGGTTGACGCCATTTAAATTCCAATGGCAGGAAGGATATGGTGCATTCAGCTATAGCAAATCGCAGATAGACCAGGTTGTTAAGTACATAAATAATCAGCAGGAGCATCATAAAAAGATCACGTTTTTGGAAGAGTATGTAAAATTACTTGAGAGTTTTGACGTGCAGTTTGATGAGCGCTATATTTTTAAACAACCTTCCTGATTTAGCTTATCAAAGTTAGGGTAGCTCCTACGGAGCAAAAATCCTTAATATCTATTTCCTACAAAGCGGTAGCCTCTAAAGAGGCAAGCTGCCCTATTTGCATAAAAGAATTTGTGGTGTAGCTCCTACGGAGCAAAAATCCTTAATATCTATTTTCTACAAAGCGGTAGCCTCTAACGAGGCATATCGTTTGCCTTGCTCTGAATAAATGACCTTGCTTTGCCCCTATGTCCCGTAGGGACAACCGCTTTGTAGAAACGAACAAATAAAGTTTCTTTTGTCCCTTGGGGACAACCCAACGATTGCTTCAAATCCATTCGCAATTTACCACCTTGTCCGTGTCCCATAGGGACAACCGCTTTGTAGAATAACACGATGAACCCCTCTTTGCTCCATAGGGGCTACCCAACACATTATGCAGATCCCTTCAACCTACTCACCCTGTAAATAAACACAAACATCAGCGAGGTAGCTATTGCCCCGAAAGTATGCCACAAAAAATGTGTTCCGATACTTAGCGAGGTATATTTATCATACACCCTAAAACCGATGGCGAACGCAAATGAAAGTAGCGCACAGAATACCAGCCAGCTATTATGCCAGCGCATTTTCCAAAGCAGCAGCATTAATGGCAATACGATCATAAGCACCATAATGGTGTAGTTAAGGCTTATCATCAATTGAATGTCGTACTTAGGCAGAAACCTTCTGATACCAAAAGTTAACCCGAGGAAAACCAGGAGGGCAATCGCTCCAATATAATTTTTCCCGCTGAATTTTATCCAGAAATAAACGCTGGATATAAGACATAAAATGGCGATGGGCACCCAATCCATCATTATAAAAACCGGCCAGCGGCGCAAGCCGTGATAAGTAGTGCTTCCTACGCAGCCAATCAGCAACAACCATGTTGCAACGCTGAGAAAAGCGTATTGCCCGCTAAAACCCTTCACTTTTATCAGCCAATAGATCCCCGGGATAAGGAACAATGCTGATGACACCATATTAAAAGGCTCGGGAAAAAAATGATGAAGATCGGTTTCGGTGTATATCAATCCGCCATCAGGCGGGTGTATTTCTGCAAGCATTAGCGGACTGGGTTTTAGTTATCAATCAAACGTCATAATGCAGAAACTGTTCGGCTTGTTAGCACTAATAACCCTACTTTTACATTTTATTAATACGGCTATGTTAGCATCCAATCCCCGCATTTCAACATTAAAACAGCAAATAGAACCGCTTCGTCAGCAACTGATAAACCATGCATTGTATGATCATATCAATACACTTGATGAGTTGCACCTGTTTATGCAGCACCATGTTTATGCGGTGTGGGATTTTATGTCGTTACTAAAGGTTTTGCAGCAAAACCTTACCTGCACTACGTTGCCCTGGATGCCAATTGGTAATGCTAACACCCGCTACCTCATCAACGAAATTGTAACCGGCGAAGAAAGCGACGTTGACCAGGACGGGAACCGCACCAGCCACTTTGAAATATACCTGAATGCAATGCAACAGGCAGGCACCAATGCCTCGGGCATCGTTTCTTTATTTAAAGAGCTGAGTGTGCAAAGTGATGTTAAAAAAGCATTGAATAAAGCGGATATCCCACAGGCTGCCCGCAAGTTTGTTGAACACACTTTTGATGTGATCGAAACCGGCAAGAGCCATTTGCAGGTCGCAGTCTTCACTTTTGGGCGCGAAGACCTGATCCCGGGAATCTTCACCAGCATTGTAAAAAAGCTGAATAATGACACAGCCGGAAAGCTCGATATTTTTGTGTACTACCTTGAGCGCCATATTGAAGTTGATGGCGACCACCACTCCAACCTCGCCTACCAAATGACCGCCGAACTTTGCGGCACCGACGACACCAAATGGCAGGAAGCAACCATTGCAGTAGAACAAGCCCTGCAAGCCCGTATTGATCTTTGGGATGGGATATTGGAAGGCATTAAGGCGAGCGTGGTGGAAGCGGTTTAAGATTGGCTTGTAAGTACTTCAAAACTTATTCTCTTTTTGTCAGCAAAAAAGCTTCGGATGAAAGCAGGCGGAACAATGGTGGGCTTGCCTAAAGAGATTGCTTCGTTCCTCGCAATGACGCGCGGAGTAATAATAAAGCCTCCCTACAACTTATTCAACTCATCCATTAAAGCTTTGCTGATGCGGTTAAAATAGCGTTTAACGCCGTAACCCATCACCCATTGGATACCTTTGGTGGCGTTGGTCAGAAAAACTTCGTCGGCTTCGTTTAGTACCTCGGCATTTATCTGGGCTTCGGTAACGGGGATATTATTATCGCGGGCCAGTTGTATCACTACGCGGCGCATTACGCCTTCTACACAGCCCTCACTAAGGGCGGGTGTGTACAGGTGATTTTGGTACCACACAAATATGTTGGAGCTGCCTGCCTCACACAGATTGCTGCTATCGTTCAAAAGGAAAATATCATCCAAACGGTTCTGTTGCTTAAACAGACCTGCCATCACATAGATGAGCGAGTTACAGGTTTTTATATTCGAGAGGAAATTGAAAGGCTTTTTCAGTTCGCTGTAAACGTCCATTATCAGGCCTTTATCATTCAGGTAATAACGTGGCTCATCCATCGGCTGGATCTCCAGGCAGTAGGCCATCTTGTTTTGCGAAGGCGTGTACAAACCTTCTGCATCACGAAAAACGGTTAAGCGCGCGCGACCGTGTTTTATTTTATTTCGCCGGGCCAGTTCTTCCACTTTTTCTTTCAGGAACCAGGTATCAGTTTGCGAGTAGCCGTCAATCTTCATCGCTTTCATACCTTTCTGCAGGCGGTCGGCATGCAGTTCCGGGAACTTGAGCTTTCCCTTCATAATCCGCATGCTCTCAAACAAGCCATCGCCATATCTGAAAGAACGATTAGCCGCGGTAAACAGCTTGCTGTCCTCTGGTATTAGCTCTCCGTTAAAATTTATCAAAGCCGGCATAGGTAGGCGGGTTGTGAGATTAGAACTGTTTGACAACTTTATTTATATGAACAATTTTTAACAGAAAAAATTACTTATCGGGTAATGTATTTGCTTTGAAACGACTGATCTATTCTTTTGTTCGCGCTGTATCAAACTTCTTTCTCGGTACCCGCGTATTTGCGCCATTTCTCCAGTACACCCTCAAAATCGGCAGGTAATGGTGCCTCGAAATATATGTTTGTTTTCTTAGACGGATGCACAAACCCCAGCGACTGCGCATGCAGGGCCTGCCTTGGCATCACCTCAAAACAATTATCAACAAACTGGCGGTATTTATTGAACACTGTACCTTTCAATATCTTATCACCGCCATACATGGCATCGCTAAACAGCGGATGACCAATATGTTTCATGTGTGCGCGGATCTGATGTGTACGACCCGTTTCCAGCTTACACTCTATCAGGGTTACATAGCCCATGCGCTCCAGCACCTTGTAATGCGTTACCGCCCATTTGCCCTTTTCGGGGTCATCATATATCGACATTACACGCCTGTCGTTAGGGCTACGGCCAATGTAACCTGTAACGGTGCCATCTTCGGCGATATCGCCCCAAACGAGTGCCAGGTAACGGCGGTTAATGGTATGGTCAAAAAACTGCTTGGCCAGGTAATTCATACTGCGCTCGTTCTTGCTGATGAGCAGCAGGCCGCTGGTATCTTTATCAATCCGGTGCACCAATCCAGGGCGGCCATCATTGCCCGGCAGGGTTGGTAATTGCTGAAAGTGGTAAACCAAACCATTCACCAGCGTGCCCGTGTAATTATTATAGCCGGGATGCACTACCAAACCCGCAGGCTTGTTTACCACCAATACGTCATCATCTTCGTGAACAATGTCCAGCGGGATGTTTTCAGGATATACTTCGGTATCTCGCGGAGGATGTGGTAATACTACTGATATTACGTCCTGTGGCTTCACCTTATAGCTGGCTTTGATAGGTTTATCATTTACCAGTACGTTATCAGCCTCAATAGCGGTTTGTATGCGGTTGCGCGATGCGTTCTCAACGCGATGCATCAAAAATTTATCAATACGCAATAACGATTGCCCTTTATCAACCACAATGCGCAGGTGCTCAAATAAGTCCTGCTCGTCACTTTCAATAATCAGGTTATCGTCCGTCATTCGGCAAAAGTAAGTTAAATCGGGATAACTTTATAAGTTTGCACAATGGATATCAGCCTGGATATATACAGCCCTGTACAGCAACTGCAAAACCAGCTTTTTGTCGACAAAGGCCTGCAGGTTTATATCAAACGGGACGATCTGATCCACCCCATTATATCTGGCAATAAATGGAGAAAACTGAAATATACGCTGCAAGAGGCCGAGAGACAAGGCAAGCATCACCTAATCACCTTCGGCGGGGCATACTCCAACCATTTAATGGCTACGGCAGCGGCGGCAGCTAAATTTGGCTTTAAAGCAACAGGCTTTATGCGCGGCGAAGAAGTGAGTAACGATACGCTGTTTATGTGCCGCCTGCATGGCATGGAACTCATTTTCACCGATAGGGAAAGTTATCGCGATAAGCAGGCCTTGTTTAAAAAACATTTTGGAGATGATAACGACGCTTTCTTTATTGATGAAGGTGGCGCATCAAACGAGGGAGCACAAGGCGTTGCCGAACTGATCGATGAACTACCTGAAACCTACGATCATATCTTTTGCGCCTGCGGAACCGGGACAACCGCAGCAGGTATTGTTAGCGGTTTAACCAACCATAAGTTGCCAACTATTTTCAATGGCGTACCGGTCTTAAAAGGCGGCGATTTTTTGAGAAAAGATATCGATAGGATGCTAACTAAGTCTGCTGAGTACAAGTTACACACTGACTATCATTTCGGTGGATACGGCAAAACTACACCGGAGCTGGTCGATTTTATTAAGACATTCATCACTGAAACGGGTATTTTGATAGACCCTGTGTATACCGGCAAAATGCTGTACGCTTTATATGATCTGGTAGCTAAAAGCCACTTCGCCAGGGGTAGTAAAATACTGGTTATCCACACCGGTGGCGTTTGGGGTTTGCTGGGGATGAAGGAGAGGTTTGAGTTTTAGTCGACTCAAAAAATTAACCATCCTAAATCATTGTCGTTGCCTTCAGGCAACGGAATCAAAGAAACAAGAAATGGCTTTAGCCGAAACACACGTTATTGGGCTAAAGTCCGAATTACTTTTTTCGCAACCGTTGGCTGAAGCCAACTGCAATGAATGACATTCTTGAGGGATTTTAATACTTCAACTTTATTTTCCTCGCCAAACGGTACATCACCCATAGCGGGGTAACATAAAATAGTTTGCTGTCGTCGTTAAAAGATTGCTCCTTGCCTTCTATTCTGCCGCCTACGTATTGGCCTAATAACGATAGCATTAAAATACCTACGCTTATTAAACCCAAGGCTGGCCCGCCTGCTTTTTCCCATATTTCAAACTGCATAATGATGTAACTGAAACCGAACATCAGGAAAAGCATCAGATACGACAGCATTGGAGACTGTTTAAGATAATAATATACTGCAATAGCAATAATGAATGATGCCCAGTTAAAATAGCCTTTATAAGCCTTTAAAAAACCTATCTCGGGGAAAGGCAAGGCCCAGGCCATGCCCAATATCCCTAATACCATCAGCGGCACGAAAATGTAATGCAGCAATTGATTGGTTTGGTTTTGATGACTGGCATCCAATCGGGCAAAAATAACTTCAACAGGACGTTGGTCTTCCTGCTTTGGTTTAGCGGGGGTTGAATATTTGTGGTGTTGCTTTCCCATGTATAAAAACAAAAAAGCCCTCACCTTTTACAGAGAGGGCTGATGCAAAATTATTAAAATTATTTCGCGAATGCCACAGAACGGGTCTCGCGAATAACGGTAACCTTGATCTGGCCAGGGTAGGTCATTTCGGTTTGGATACGGTTTGAGATATCTGCTGCCAATACTTCTGATTGTGCATCTGATATTTTTTCGCTCTCTACTACAACGCGCAGCTCGCGACCTGCCTGTATAGCGAATGTTTTTTCTACACCAGGGTATGATAATGCTAAGTCCTCAAGCTCTTTTAAGCGTTTGATGTAACTTTCTACCACCTAGCGGCGTGCACCCGGCCTTGCGCCTGAAATAGCGTCACACACCTGGATTATCGGTGATAACATCGACGTCATCTCTACCTCATCGTGGTGAGCGCCGATGGCGTTACACACTTCAGGGTGTTCTTTATATTTTTCGGCCAGTTGCATACCCAAAATTGCGTGTGGCAGCTCTGGGTTATCATCAGGCACTTTACCAATATCATGTAGTAAGCCTGCGCGTTTTGCAAGCTTTACGTTAAGGCCCAACTCTGCTGCCATGGTAGCACAGAAGTTTGCCACCTCGCGCGAGTGCTGCAACAGGTTTCGCCCGTAAGATGAACGATAACGCATACGACCTACCATACGGATCAACTCCGGGTGAAGACCGTTAATACCAAGATCGATAACAGTGCGCTCGCCTATCTCTACAATTTCTTCTTCTATCTGCTTTTTGGTTTTGGCAACCACTTCCTCAATGCGGGCCGGGTGAATACGACCATCAGTAACTAAACGGTGCATTGCTAAACGGGCTATCTCGCGCCTTACCGGGTCAAAACCCGAAAGGATAATTGCCTCTGGTGTATCATCAACAATGATCTCGATGCCGGTAGCTGCTTCAAGCGCGCGGATGTTTCTACCTTCACGACCAATGATACGGCCTTTGATCTCATCATTCTCGATATTAAAGATAGATACCGTATTCTCTATAGCGGCTTCTGTAGCGGTGCGCTATATGGTTTGGATAACTATTTTCTTAGCCTCTTTATTAGCCGTAAGTTTAGCTTCGTCTACAATGTCTTTTATTTGTGCCATTGCCTTGCTGCGGGCTTCCTCGCGCAGGTTATCAACTAATTGGTTTTTAGCATCCTCGGCACTAAGACCGGCAATGGTTTACAGCTGTGCTACGTGCTGGTTTTTAAGGTGCTCAACCTCTTCTTGCTTTTTAACAACAATATCGGTTTGGGTTTCCAGCTTTTTGCGTACACCGTCCAGTTCAGTCTCCTTACGGTTGATGTTCTCCAATTTCTGGTTGTACGATTGCTCTTTTTGTTTGATGCCGTTTTCGCGCTGGTTAAGCGTGTTGTTTTTGGCATTAACTTCTTGCTCGTGCTCGGCTTTAAGCTGCAGGAACTTCTCTTTTGCTTCTAACAAACGGTTCTTTTTCAAGATCTCCGCATTGTTCTCAGCATCTTTTAAGATCTTCTTTACTTTATTTTGAGCTGCTACTTCCTGGTCTTTAAACAACTTGCGTAGCAGGAAACGCCCTATGACTATCCCTGTGGGGACGCCGCACAGCACCCCGATAATTACATATAATATACTATTCATTCTTCTTTAGGTTATATAATAAAAAAACCGCAACTAAACTTCTAAGTGTTCATGTATTGTTAAAACTTCTTGTCGGATGTATCGGATCACGGGTTACCGTTAAAATTCACGATCAACGCATGCCTCTTTTTAATCCGAAGATATTGAAGCGTTAAGTTTTTAATAGTGAAAACTTAAAATTTAACTGCGGTTAAATCTTAATGCTCATAAAATGAAGTCTTGGGTCGAAAGTCCAAAATCGAAAGTTGCTCACTTTTGACTTTTAACTTTTGACTTTTAACTTAAAAAAAGAACGTTATTGTTTCGAAAAAAAGTCGTTTAGCAAATGATCTAACTGGTAAACCTTTTCGGCAACCTCGGTATCTTCCGTGCTTACCTTTTTATCTGCTTTTAATGATGATGTTGCGTAGTGCAGCACACACATTGATAACAGATCCTGTTTATCCCTTACCGCATAATTTTCCTGATATTCCTTTATACGGTCGTTGATCAGCTTTGCTGCCCTTCTTATTATCTCTTCCTCTTCCATGTTTACCTTTAGCGGGTAAACTCTGTCAGCAATATTTATTTTTATTGAGATTTCTCCCATTTGAGCTTTTCACTTTCTGTATTACTTTTTAAGCAATACAATACACTTATCTATTTCCTGCACAAAGTCGTTAATTTTTTGCTTAATGTCAACACTTTTTTCATTTGTTTCTGAAAACGACTTTGCCAACTTCAATACACGAAGCTTCTCTTCCAGTTCTTTTGTCTTGTTGATACTGGTCTTAAGGGCAACGCTTAGTGCCTCGCTTTCCAGCTTCAGCAGGTCATTCTCTTCCTGCAAAGCCGAGCAAAGCTCTATTAGCCTTTCGGTTTTTTCTACAACGGTATTTAGTTGGTCAGCTACTGAAGCCATGCTTGGTTATTGGTTAATTAAGTTGATCAGGTGAGTGGTTTTCCTCTGATCTCTTAATCCTCTATTCTACTTTTTCAACTATCTGCCTTGATCGGGTTGGTTTTTTTTAACCACTTAACTACACACCCAATCAACTATCCACTCCTTACTTCCTTATCTCTGCTCCTGCTTCTTTGCCTAAATTATAAATAATTTTCTGCATGATGGCGTCGATAGCTTTGTCTGTTAAAGTTTTTTCGGTGTCTTGCAGGATGAAACTTAAAGCATATGATTTTTTACCGGCAGGCAGTTTATCACCCTGGTAAACGTCAAACACGCTGATATCTTTCAACAACTTCTTATCAGCACGTTGTGATATCTGCTTCAATTGTCCAAAAGTAACGGCAGTATCCACCAACATACTCAAATCGCGGCGCACGGCAGGGAATTTCGATACTTCCTGGTAAACGATCACGTTCTTACGAACAGCGTTCAATACGATATCGAAGTTGAAATCGGCATAAAAAACCTCTTTATCCAGGTCTACTTTCTTTAATGCATCTTTTGCTACGGCACCGAATTTAACCAGTTGCTTGCCGTTAAGTGTGTATTGCAGGCCGTAAGCCAGTTTGCTGCAAGTAGCATCCTCAACCACGTAATCCGTGATCTTTAGGCGTTGCAAAATACCATCAACAATAGCTTTGATGTTGAAAAACGATACCTGCTTTTGCTTTTGATTCCATTGCTCGGCAGCATCATTACCGGTAATAAATACGGAGAAACGCTGCGTTTCTACATACTTATCCTCTTTGGTAGCGTAAACTTTTCCGAACTCATAAAATTTAAGATCGGGGCTTTTTCGGTTTTGGTTGTAGGCGATGGCTTCCAAACCACAATACAGAAGCGTTTGGCGCATGGCATCCAGGTCGCTGCTTAGCGGGTTCACTATTTTAACTGCAGTTTCCGGTTTATCAGAATAAGCCAGTTTAGTAAGCGAGTTAGCCAGCATCTCGTTAAACCCGTTAGCGCTCAGCAGATCAGATATCGCGTTCTGTACAGTATCTTTCTCCGGGCGCTGAGAGGTATTTAACGACGCGCGAATCTGCGTAGGGATCTCGATATTATTATAACCGTAAAGGCGCAAAATCTCCTCAATCACATCCACCTCGCGGGTAACATCCACGCGGTAAGGCGGCACTTTTAATGACAGGCCTTCGGCAGTTTCGTTAACGATGGCGATATCCAGCGAAGTCAAAATGCTTTTAATGGTATCATTACCGATGGCTTTACCAATCAGGCGATCGATATTTTTAAAGGTCACCTCAACATCAAACGGCGCAACAGGTGCCGGGTAATGGTCGAATATCTCTGACGATACCTGCCCGCCTGCAACTTGCTGAATTAACAGTGCAGCACGCTTCAAAGCAAACACAGTCATATCGGGATCAGTACCTCGCTCAAAACGGAAGGAAGCATCGGTTTTTAAGCCGTGGCGCTTAGCCGTTTTACGCACCGATACCGAATTGAAGTAAGCACTCTCCAGGAAGATTGCTTTTGTACCCTCGGTAACGCCGGATTTTGCACCACCAAATACACCGGCAATACACATCGGCTCATCAGCGTTGCAGATCATCAGGTCATCGGCAGATAGCTTTCTATCCACATCATCCAATGTTTTGAAGATGGTACCATCAGCAACATTCTTCACGATCACTTTACCGCCAGCGATAGCAGCGGCATCAAAAGCATGCAGGGGCTGACCTAACTCATGCAATACATAGTTGGTAACATCCACCACATTGTTGATAGCACGCACGCCGATAACGGCTAAGCGTTCCTTCAACCAATCCGGTGATTCTTTTATCTCTAAACCTGAAATAGTAACACCAGAGTAACGCGGGCTTGCCTGTTCGTTCTCCACCACTACCTCAATTTTCAGGTCGTTGTTATCTATCTTAAATGCCGATACATCCGGCTTTTTCACCGCTATCTTCAGGAAGGCAGCAATATCGCGGGCCGTACCCAGGTGCGATGCCGCATCGGCACGGTTAGGCGTAAGGCCTATCTCGTACATATAATCGTCCTGCACGTTGAAATGCTCTTTAGCCAGTTTACCTACGGGTACATCGGCGTCAAGCACCATAATACCTTCGTGGCTATGACCAAGACCTATCTCATCCTCGGCACATATCATGCCCTCAGAAACCTCGCCACGTATTTTTGATTTGTTGATCTTAAAAGGTTCGCCGGTTGATGGGTGCACCATGGTACCCACTGTAGCCACAACCACTTTTTGGCCCGCAGCAACGTTGCTTGCACCGCAAACAATTTGCAGGTCTTCAGCGCCGCCAACATCAACTTTAGTAACTTTAAGCCTGTCAGCATTGGGGTGTTGGGTGGTTTCTTTAACGTAGCCTATCACCAGGCCTTCTAAACCGCCTGCTATAGCCTGCACCTTCTCAAGGCTTTCCACCTCTAAGCCGGTACCCGTTAATATTTTTGAGATCTCCTCAGGAGATTTTTCGGTATCAATAAACTCTTTAAGCCAGTTGTATGAAATTTTCATTGCAAGGGCAAAGATAGAACTTTGTCTTGAACTGGGATTAGGTGGATTAAAGGATTACCGTGATTCTATTTAACCAAAAGCAATTGTCAGTCTGAGCTTGTCGAAGACCTCAACGTGCGATGAGTGGTTCGACAGGGCTCACCATGACATAGTATAAGTATATACGCGATTGCGAATAAGCCTCACCTAAATCCTCTCCAAAGGAGAGGACTTTAAATCTCTTCTCGTTTAACCCTCTCCTTTGGAGAGAGAAGGGTGAGGCTTTCAATGACGCGTGGGTTATAAATTTAAAGCTTATTTATTCATCATCATCAACATTCAGCGTATATGATGGCTCTGAAGCATCATAAGCCTGGTTAGCCTGGTCGGTTTCGTCGGTTTCGCCAATATCTTCGTTGGTATCATCAAAACCGTTGCTGTGTATGTCCTGCTGGCTCATCTGGTCTTCATTTTCAGTTTGACCTAATTGATCATCCTGTTGCAGCATATCGTCTTGTTCTTCGGGTGCGTTTATCATGGTAGTTGCGTTTTTAAGTTTGTGTAGATAGAACGCAGGGGAAGGCGGGTTGTTTGAGAAGCCCCCTCTAAATCTCCCCCGACAGGGGAAACTTTTGATTTACACTTTTTTAAGCCCTCCCTTTCGGGGAGGGTTTGGGTGGGGTTTCTCCTTCGGAGAGGGGTTTGGGGAGAGGCTTCTACAAAAGCCCTTCGTCTCCAAAACTGAAATACCCATTATCCGTCAATACTAAATGATCCAGCACGTTTATATCCAGCAAACGACCTGCATCTGCAATCTTCTTGGTGAGCCTGAGATCTTCCTGGCTTGGCTTTAAATTGCCTGACGGGTGGTTATGCACCAAAATGATACCACTTGCCTGGTGTTGCAAGGCCATATGGAAGATGATTTTTGGGTCGGCTACGGTACCGCTTAAGCCGCCTTTACTTACCAGTTCTTTGGCGATAACTTTTGATGAGCGGCCAATAAGCATCAACCAAAACTCTTCGTGATTCAGATCGCGCAGGTGACGGCGCATGATGTTATAACCATCACGACTGCATTTTACCTCATCAGGCACAGGTGTCTCGGTACTATCCCGTCGCCGACCCAGTTCCAACGCGGCAATGATAGAAATAGCTTTAGCTTCGCCGATGCCCTTAAATTTGCACAACTCGCTGATGGATGCCTTACCCAACTTGTTCAGATCGTTATTATAATGCAGCAGGATGCGCTTGCTTAGCTCCACAGCTGTTTCTGTACGGCTGCCGCTGCCAATAAGGATGGCAATGAGCTCGGCATCAGTAAGGGCACGACGGCCTTGCCCACTTAGTTTCTCGCGCGGGCGATCTTCTTCTGCCCAGGATTTTATGCTGATCTTATTCTGATAGTTTTCCAATTGGTTTAGGATTAGAAGACTAAAATAGGGTAAATAGATTGTAGCACCAACTTTCGCAGTTTTGTGTTGAACCTTGATTTATGGGATTAAAGAATCAACATGACAAATCAAGACAATCCTTGAATCAGGTAAATCATGGTTCAAAAAATTTCTTATAACAAAAAAGGGATGGCGCCTATGGCACCATCCCTTTTAAAAATATTGTTGATTAAGCTATTAGCTTAAGCCGTTAACAAATTTAGTAAGCTTCGATTTATTGTTTGAAGCTTTGTTTTTGTGAATAACGTTCTTTTTAGCCAAACGGTCAAGCATAGAGATCACTTTAGCTAAAAGCGGAGTAGCATCAGCTTTAGTAGTTGAACTTCTTAATTTTTTAACAGCGTTCCTGGTTGTTTTAGCCTGATACCTGTTACGCAGACGCTTCGCAGCGTTTGCCCTGATTCTTTTAATTGATGATTTATGATTTGCCATTGTAGCTTGTTATTCTTTTTTAAGGCTGCAAATATAGTCAGAGAATTTTTATTATGCAATAGTTTTTACGGATTTTATTGGAGAGTTTTTAACATCGATTTAAGGATAAGAAGATAACAGAACACTTAATGTCATCCCGAATTTATTTCGGGATCCCACAAGATTAGCACCGTGCTTGGCGAGTGGGAGTGCTTAAACAAGTTCAACATGGCGCGTAAGTTATAACCCGCAATGACTTTCTCTAACAGAACAACAAGTTTCCCTATCTTTAGCCAACCATGAAGCGCCTGCTTTTAACCTCTATCGCCTGCATTACAGTTATCATCACCTGTTGTTCATGGGGTTTCTTTGCGCATTACCGCATTAACCGGTTGGCGGTTTTTACGCTCCCTAAAGGCATGGCAGAATTTTACAAGGCCAACATCCAATTTATAACCGAGCATGCCGTGAGCGCCGATAAAAAGCGCTATATCGACTCGACCGAAGCCCCACATCATTTCTTCGATGCCGACCATTATGGTAAGCGGCCCTTTAAAGTAATGCCGCAGCATTGAATAGATGCAGCAGCCAAATACTCGACGGACACGCTGAATAAATACGGCACCGTTCCCTGGGTCATCACCAGCAATTACTATTGGCTGGTAAAGGCATTTAAAGCGCACGATACTACCGGCATCCTCATTACCTCGGCTAACCTGGCACATTATATTTCTGATGCGCATACACCCCTGCATCTTACTCAAAACTACGACGGGCAATTAACTAATCAGCAAGGCATCCACTCGCTTTGGGAAAGCCGCCTTCCCGAACTTTTTGCAAATGGATATCATTACAACGTAGGCAAGGCAAAGTATATCAGCAATCCGCTGGCAGAGGCGTTTAAAATTTGTATGAGCTCATACAAAAAAGTGGATACCGTTTTACGCGTTGAAAGAGCACTGAACAAAAGCTTCCCGCCACTGCAGAAATATGCGATGGAGCAAAGGGAAAATCGTAAAGTAAAAGTTTACTCGGTTGCCTACAGCAGAGCCTACCACAAACTTCTACACGGTATGGCGCAAAGGCAAATGCGGGCTTCGATATTAAGCGTGGGTAGCTTTTGGTTCTCGGCCTGGGTCGACGCAGGCCAGCCGAATCTGAATAAACTGATTGTAAAGCCGTTAACTACAGAAGAACGCAAAAGGATAGAGCGTGAAGAGGTTTTGTTTAAAGCTGGCAAAGTGGCTATCTTAAATCAAAATCAAAACCTGTGAAAAACTTTATCATTTCTATCTGCCTGCTTGCAACATCGGGCGTAGCCTTTAGCCAAAATAAAGCAGAGAATATTGCAGTGGACAAAGTGCGCGCTCTACCGGAAACAAAATCCTTTATGCATACGGCCAGAAAATCTCAGCCTGAATTGATGGTGGCACGCAAACCTGATAGGGATTTTAACTACTATTGGATAAAGGTGGGCTTAGCTAATCTGGAACAATTCAGGACAAGCATGGATTTTTATGTTGATGCCAAAACCGGCAAAATATTTTATCTCGACTTAATAACTGGCGACGAGAACGGGGAACAACTGCTCACCCTTACCCAATGGCGTAAATGGCGCAAACTTCCTGCATGGCAGCAATTGCATTGTTTTACCGGAAGCGGTAAAAATTTAAAATTTAAAGCTTGCGACCCTTAAATGACAACTACTCCATATTCACCTTTTCCTTTTTTGTCATACGACTTTTCGCGTAAGCAAAAATTGGTGGAAGTAAGGATACGAGAATAATAACGATAGCCACCAGCGAGAAATTCTTCTGAATAAATTCAACGTTACCGAACAGGTAACCGCCGTAAAGGAAAATAATGATCCACGACACGCCGCCGAGGATGTTATACAAACTATATCTACCAAAAGGCATTTGCCCTACCCCGGCTACAAACGGCGCTATGGTGCGTATTATCGGCACAAACCTGCTAAAGATAACCGCCTTGCCACCGTGCTTGTCAAAAAATGCTTTGGTTTTAAGGTAGTAGCTTAGCTTTAATACCTTATTCTCTTCTTTAAAAACTTTATCCCCCAAGTATTTACCTAACAAGTAGTTAACGGTATTACCCAACACAGCTGATACCATCAGGATCACACAAAGCAGGTTTACATCCATGCCTGTAGCGCCACCAGCAATCAGCGCGCCGGCTGCAAACAGCAACGAATCGCCGGGAAGAAATGGGGTTACTACAAAACCGGTCTCGGCAAATATGATGACGAAAAGGATAAGGTATGTCCAGCTTTGATACTGGCTAATGATCTGGGCCAGGTGTTTATCAATATGCAGTATAAAATCGATGATGCTGTGTACTACTTCCAGAGCTTAAAATTTTTGTGCAAAAATATAAAGATAAAGCACTAAGGCAATTAATAACGTGTATTGGGTGGCAATGTGTTCAATATTGTGTTGATACCATATGAAGCGGTATCTGAGCCTGATGATAAACCATAACTGTAAATAGTGTATGTTTTACCATCGAGAATAGTAAAATTAGAAAGGTCTTTTAGCGGTGTTGAAGGATTGTTACTGGGTACTACGTTTATATTGTAGGTTCCTGCTGTTACCTCAACAAAATCGGTGACGCCCTTAAAACGAACACTTCTGAAAGCCACTGTATCATTAAGTGTAAGGTTTACTCCTGATGGAACGTTAGCAACAGCGTTAACCAGCCTTATCTTACCGCGCCCATTGGCTGGTAGTGATGATGTATCAACCGTTATTACAGCCGCCAGCGAACTATCTTTCCTTAACCCCATTACAAATAATGTGTAAGGTACATTGCGCACAAAACCTCGGTTTAAGGTAAGAAGGTTGATTGGATTTAAGTTGTTAGATGTTTGCGCCGTGCGTACTTGCACCGGTGTATCGGCAACGTTTATAAGGGTGTAGGTTGATGCGTTTGGATAGCTATAAGTAGCAGTACCCTGAGCTATGAAGCGGGCGTATAATTTAAAAGGCTGCACATCATTGCTCAAATTAACTATACCCAGGCGGGCATTGTTGTTACTGCTGCTAATGCCTTCGCTTTTACCGCATGAGCTTAATAACGGCAGGCCCATTACTCCGATGGTAAAAAGGAGCAGATATACCATTAAACTATTTTTATTTCTGTTGGCCATGCTGTTATCTGTTAACTACAATACCGGTTCCGGTGGTGGTGGTTGGGCCGTTGGCAGTTAAGCCGCTTTTTGTATACAAAGTATAAGCCCTGCTTGCCGTTAACAGCCGGGTTTCATCAACTAATAATGTAGCCGTGCTGTGGGCTACCCCTGCTTTGTATATACGTATGCGCCTTTGGCCTGCGCCGGTAGGAAAAAATTCTGAAATAGATTTGTAAGTGGTATTTGTAAAAGTGAGGGTATCTCCTACCATTACATCAATGTTCCCTACACTGGGCGATGTATGTACAAAACGAATCAATGTTGTATCCGGTGTGGCGCTACTAAGCGTATCAGCATCTTCAAAAGCATCGTTAGAGGTGTTTCCAGTGATAAAAAAGACTACACCTTCCCCGTATCAAGTGATATAGCTGTGTTGAAAAGAACATCGGGTTTGCCGTTTTTACGTACCTGATAGTTTTGCTTACCGAGCAAAGCATTAATGTAGCCTGATGAACCTAAGGGAAATAATGCGTTTGTAGTATTTACCCTGCTGCCATTCACATAAGCATTGACTGTATCGGCCGTAGTGTTAATAAAGTTTACACTTGTGTACTGCCTTACACCAGTACTGTCATCGCCTTTTTTACAGGCAACAAACATACATACGGCAACAAATACGGCAAAAACAAACAGTTTTAAATTCATTATCAAAAGCAGATGCTATATAACTCAATTACGGTAACAAATGTTATAGTGTTACACAAAAAAGTCCGGCTGATACCAGACTTTTTTGTGATGATTAGTGATTTGTGATCAGAGATTAGTTTTATCGTCAAAATCAAATACCTAATCACTAATCTCCAATTAACCAATCAACCAAACTACGCATAGCTATTCAGCATAACCGGCATAACCAGCATTAATATGTCTTCGTTCTCGTCGCCGCCTTGTGGCAGTAATAAACCGGCACGGTTAGGGGTCGACATTTCAAGCGATACTTCTTCGCAGCTCAGGTTTTTCAGCATTTCTATCAAGAAGCGTGCATTGAATCCAATTTCCAGATCATCACCTTCGTACTGGCAGGTTAAACGCTCGTGTGCTTCATTAGCAAAGTCGATATCTTCTGATGAAATGTTCAACTCGCTGCCGCTGATCTTTAAACGCACCTGGTGGGTGGTTTTGTTAGCGTAGATAGCCACACGGCTTAATGAGCCAAGGAACGATAAACGATCGATAGCCAGTTTGTTAGGGTTCTCTTTCGGGATAACCGCCTCATAATCAGGATAACGCTCATCAATTAAACGGCAAACCAAATTGATGTTGCCGAATTTGAAGAAAGCGCTGGTGCTGTTATATTCTACAGAAACGTTAACATCATCGGCCGGTAAGGACGATTTTAACAACGTTAAAGCTTTTTTAGGCAGGATGAATGATGTAGTGCTCTCCGCCTTAGCATCTTTACGACGGTAGCGTACCAGTTTATGCGCATCAGTAGCCACAAAGGTTAATGATGATGTGGTTAACTGGCAAAATACACCCGTCATGGCAGGGCGTAACTCATCGTTACTAACTGCAAAGATGGTTTTATTGATGGCCTCGCCTAATACTGAAGCAGGCAGGTTTACTCATGATGCGTTCTCAACAACCGGGATCTTTGGAAAATCCTCGCCATTCTCGCCGCTCAGTTTGTATTTACCATCACCTGCGCTTATTTCAATAGCGAAGGTGCTGTCATCAACAGAGAAAGCCACCGGCTGCTCCGGTAACGATTTTAAGGTATCTAATAATATACGCGAAGGGATGGCTATACGGCCGTTCTCTTTCGCTTCTACAGCAAGCGATGTGGTCATGCTGGTCTGCAGGTCGGTAGCAGAAATGGTTAAGTTCCCGTCTTTGATCTCAAACAAAAAGTTCTCCAGTATAGGCAATACGGTGCTGTTGCTCAGCGCGCCGCTTACCGACTGTAACTGTTTGAGTAATGTTGATGTGGAAACAATAAATCTCATATGGTGTAACGTTTATCTCTCAAAAGTATAAAAAAGCCTCTCCTAAATCCTCTCCAAAGGAGAAGACTTTAACTCCTCTTTCCGCCCCTCTCCTTCGGAGAGAGTAAAGCGAGGTGAAATGTCTTACCAAAAGTATAAAATTTAACGGGCATACTTTCGCTTGCGTAAATAATGTTGAAAAATAGCAAATATCAACACTAAAGCTATCGGTACAATAATATTTACCAGCTGCCAGAACAGCTTTTCCTCGCGGATACGGGCACGGTTAAGCAGGCGCATCTGTATCTCTTTAGAATGCAAAGTGATAAGGCCCGAATCATCTGTCATGTAGTCGGCGATGTTAAGCAGCAGGTTCTTGTTGCCGTAGGTTTGGCGGGTATAACGGTCGTAACCTAACGGAAACGGTGAACCATCGGCACTTACCTGATTGCGCAGGATATCACCATCGCTCAGTACGATCATTTTGGTTGGCTTGCTCTTTTGTAGAGGCTCAATTTTATCACTTATTCCTTCGGGCACAGGGCGGTTCCTGAAATCGGAAATAAACTCCCCTTCCAACAATACGCCGGTAATTTTTGGCTGACTTTGAAATTCTTTGGGATCAGGCTCCTGCTCCAATGAGCGCAGCGACAGCATATGCGGGGCGCTTAATGTTTTGTTGTACGGTGATGAAGTTAACAACACCGTCGATTTGATGTTTTTAGCGCCCAGCACATCAATGGTACTGGCAAACTGACTGCTGATGCCATCAAGATTTTTCACTATCGGATGCTTGGCAAACGGCAGGAATATAGGGTTAAACAACCAGGGCAGCATTTGGATCTGCGGTTGCCCGCCTGCATTGCCTGTCGTTACCGGTATCTGCGAACAATTCATATCGGCCAGCAGATCATAATTGATCCGCACGCCGTAATTGAACAACTGATCGTCTAAATTGATTTGTTTGTTGAATGCCAATTGGTCTTCGCCTTTTTGGCGCAGGCTGTCCAGCTCGGCGCTTACCTGGTCGATGGCCCATAGCACGCGGCCACCGCGCATAATAAACTGGTCGAGTTTAAACTTCTCGGCTTCGTTAAAGGCTTTATCAGGCTTGGCAACAACTAAAAGGCTTATTTTAGCCAGGCTGTCGAACGGGATAGTGGCAAGGTTAACACGACCTACCAAATAACCATCGCTAAGGCTTTGCGTAGCGCCGTTTAGCTCGCGGTCATTTAATTCCTTATGGCCTTCTGTAAAACCGATGCGCTGCCTGCCGCCGCTGGTTGCCTTCTTTATGGCTGATGAAAATGCGTATTCCAGGTTTTGGATGGAGTTATTCAATACTTCATCGGGTGAGAGACTTATGTTGCTCTGCGTCTCCAGTAGTTTTACCGGTATAGTTTTTTTATCGTAAGTGACTGCAGCAAAAGGAATGATCAACTTCTGCGATACACCGTCGTCGGTTTTCACGCTTAGGTTTTGCGCCTCGATGCCTTGCTGCTGTAGCTCTTCCAGCTTTTGATTCTGCTGCTCTTGATTAAGCCCTTTTAGCGGATCAATAAACTCAAATTGGAGTTTGCTTTCGCTATAGGCCTGCAGATCGGCCAGCATATCTTTTACCGAAGTTTGCAGGCGTTTCATCCCGCCGGGGAAATTATCGCCCTGCAGGTAAACGGTAATATTCACCGTATTAGGCAACTTTTGCATGATATTCCTGCTGATGGGCGATATGGTAAAGCGCTTCTCTTTGGTAAAATCAAAACGGGTAAAGATTTTGGCGGATAATACAGTTACGACTATCAAACCCAACAAAATGCCTAATGAACTTAAAAACGCAGTGCCCGCAAATTTGCGGCCTTGCTGCTTGTATAGCACAAAAAGTGTTAGCCAGATAAAAAAGGCTATCACCACCAAGAAATACATCAGATCGCGGGTATCCAGCACGCCACGGCTGATAGAATTATAATGCTCCGTGATACCCAGGTTTTGCAAACCAAGGTTCTGCAAAGAAAGTATAGTATTCAGCGAATCGAATCCGCTGTAGAAAAAGAAACAAAGGAAAACAGCAATGGTAAAGGCAATTACCTGTGTTTTACTCACCGACGAAGCGAAAACACCTATTGCTGTAAATACCGCACCCAATAGAAACAAGCCTATGTATGAGCCAATAACTGCACCCGTATCAATATTGCCCTGCGGGGTACCCAGGGTTGATACACTGAAGTAGTAAACCAGCGTAGGCAATAACGCAAACAATACGATAAGAACACCTGCCAAATACTTACCCAGTACGATCTGAATGTTGGTAAGCGGGCGGGTAAGCAGCAACTCAAAAGTCCCTTCTTTGCGCTCCTCTGCCAATGAACGCATGGTAACCGCCGGCACCAGGAACATGAACAGGTAAGGCGCTGTGCTAAAAAGGCTCTCTAACCCGGCGTAGCCGTAAGCCAAAATACTGGTATCGGGGAAAACCCACAAAAACAAACCAAGCACCAGTAAAAACACGCCAATGGTGATATACGCCACCAACGAACTGAGATAAGTTGTTATTTCTTTTTTAAGGATGCTAAGCACGTTCGGTTAAGGGATATGGGTTAAAACGGTAAAGTTACAAATTGTAACATAAAGGGAACCCTTCTTAATCTCCAATAATATTTAGATATTTATTTAGACCAAAGTGAACCTTAAATAATCAAGAAGATGATTAAAACAATTTTATCGTTGACTGACGAAGACTTTATCTACATTTTAACACCCACTTTCTATTTTACTCTCGGCTTAGTTGCTCTTTACATTTCTAAAGGAATCGCAAAAAGCTATGTAATTGATAGTAGAATAAAAAACCCAGAAGAGAAATATAATGGCTTTATGCTATACATAACTGGATTTGGTATTGCATGGGGGGCTTCAGGAATGTTACACAGAAATGAAAATGTAAGTTTTTATATCAATGTTATTAGAAATACCTTGATTTTATTGGTGCCAATTTACACTGGTATTTATTGGGGATTAAAGTCTGCGAGGGAAATGTCAAAAGAAGAAGTTTTAAAGGGAAAACTGGATTCATAATAAACTTCTTTGATTTAACTTAAAATCAATCAAACATTTACGTTTCATACTCCTTATCTGCATATAATACCTCTGCATGTCGATAAAAATTAAAGACCAACCTTTTTACATACAAGCCACTACGGTATTGTTCGGCTTGATATTGCTGGTTTACGTGCTCAATATACTTGCTGATATATTGGTACCGCTGGCATTCGCAGCCTTTCTATCTATTTTGCTTAACCCGCTTTGCAACCGCTTGCAGCGCTATAGAATACCCAAAATGCTATCGATTATCATTGCAATGCTGATCATGATCATATCGGTGTTGCTGGTTTTCTACTTCCTGTCCACCCAGATCATCCAGTTTGGCGACTCGCTACCAATGCTGCAAAAAAAGTTTGAAAGCATCACAACTGATCTGAGAAACTGGATCCAGAGTGCGTTCGGCGTTACCCTGGCCAAGCAAGAGCAGATGATTAAAGATGCGTTAAACAGCAGCCAGGCCATGGTTGGCAAAACGTTGAACAGCGTACTGGGGGTACTTTCTGTAGTGTTCTTACTGCCGGTTTATATCTTCCTGATGCTGTTTTACAAAACACTTATCCTTAACTTTTTGTATGAGGTTTTTGCTGAGGAAAACTCTAAAAAGGTAAGTGAGGTATTGAGCGAAACAAAAACTGCCATACAAAGCTACATCGTTGGCTTGCTGATAGAGATGATCATCGTGGCGGTCATGAACTCGGCAGCCTTGATGCTGCTTGGTGTTAAGTACGGCATCCTGATAGGTTGTATAGGTGCGATATTAAACCTTATCCCCTACCTGGGTGGCATCATCGCGATAGCATTACCTGTGCTGATGGCAACCGTAACTAAAGATGGCTATTCCACCCAATTAGGTGTGGTAATCGCATATATCGTTATCCAGTTTATCGATAACAATATCCTGGTGCCACGCATCGTATCTTCAAAGGTGCAGATCAACGCACTGATGTCGATCATTGTGGTGCTGTTGGGCAACCAACTTTGGGGTGTATCCGGTATGTTTTTATCTATCCCGTTTGTGGCAGTAATTAAAATTGTGTTCGACCGTATTGAACCACTAAAGCCGTGGGGCAAACTATTAGGCGATAACATCCCCACCCAACAAGTGGTTGAGATATGGCGAAGCAGAAGGAAGTCTGCAGTCTTAAGTCAAAAGTCTTAAGTCAGCAGTCGGAAATTAAAGAGAGAAAAAAATAGAGGCCTGCAATTTTGGTGTTGCAGGCCTCTTTGACTTCAGACTAAAGAATTTCTACTTCGGACTTAGTACTTCCGACTTAATTAATGACTCACCGGGTTATCCGCTTTTTTCAGCGTGCCGTTGGTGAACAATATCGGATTAACTTTTTTGGTGTCGCCCTGATAAACCCAAATGATATTGCCAATGTATTTGCGGAAGGCATCGCTTACTTGTGTTGGGGTAAGTTTTTTCACATCCTCAGCAAGGGTTAATGAGCGTTTCCAGTTGTTGTGCAATACCTCGTTTGATACTAACGAGCCTGCCTGTGCGGTATTGGTCTCGTTTTTATAGTAGAAACCGGTAAGGTAGGTTACCTTCATGTCGGCAACTTCTTCGGCGTTAAAGCCATTGCTTTTTATACGGTCAACCAGCTTATCAAATACCGCAATGTATTTATCAGGCTGAGTAGTTGATACCGAGAATTTAGCTACCGAAGTTGAGCCCACACTAAACCATGCAGATGGCGCATAAGACAGGCCGTTGTTGGTACGTACGTCCAAAAAATGCTTGTCGTAAAAAATGCGCATAGCCACATTAAAAGCATCAAAATCAGGCGTGCCGGGTGCAGGGCCGCTGGTTATACCTTCAACATAATTGGTTGCCAGTTCGCGGTTTTCTGATGAGAACGTATTTTTATATACCCTGAAGAATGATTTCTTCATTTCATAAGGAGCGCCCTGTTTAATGGTGCTTAATAAACCTTTCACCTTTGCCTCAATATCGGCGCGGTCAAGATCGGCAACAACAACTATCACCAAACGAGACCTGGTCAATACCGAGTGGTAGTATTTCTTTGTTTCTTCGGCAGTGAGAGCTTTTACCGTTTCGGGCGTACCCTCAGGATTTTTTGCATAATCCCTGCCGGCAAAAGCTACTTTATCAGCGTATTGATCTATTGCATAATCGGGGTTCGAGTCCTGTGATTTAAGCTGATTGATCTGGTCTTGTTTGATCCGTTCAAACTCATTAGGGTCAAACTTAGGGATAGTAACTGCTTCAACATACAGCGGCCAGGCTTTTGGCAGGTCGCTCTTAATGCAGTTAATTTTTATTACCGAATAGTTTTTAACGGCCATACCGTACACTTCGGCACTAATTTTATCCAGCTGATTTTTAAAGTCGTTTTTATCGTGCTTTAAGGTACCACACTCATTAAGTGCATTTAGTGCCATAGCCTCAATGCCGGCTTTCTCTGCAGGATAGTTTTGCACTCCGCCTTTTATTACGGTTTGTATTTCCACAATATCGTTACCGCTTGGCTGCACAATTACCTTTACGCCATCAACTGTCATTTCGTAGGCTTTTTGCTTATCCTGCGCAAAAGCCGGGCTTGCACCTGCGGTGGCAGCGGCAAGCAACAGTAGGTATATATATTTCTTCATCTTGATGTTCGGTTTAGATTATTTAACTACAAAAAACGATTGCACATTAGCCGCTTTACTTGCCTCGGGCGTTAAAATTATGCCGGCAACCATTGGCTTACCAACTACATACGTATTCATGTATTTGGCAATATCAGCACGGGTAACTTTCTGGTAATTATCAGTAAGATCGGTATAGTAATTAAGCGAAGTACTGCACCAGTTAAAGCTAACTTGCGATGGTAATGATGATGGCTTTTCCATCTCCCTGCTGTGGTTACGCAATAAGATGGCTTTTGCATCAGCCAACTGCTCATCAGTATAATAATCGGCTTTACCCCATTGGCTCATCTGATTTTGAAGTTCATCGTAGCACTCTTTCAATTTGGTAGGATTAGGAATCACAAACAATTGAACCGGACCGATATAGTGAGAAGTGTTATAGCTAAAGCTCACAGATGAAGCCAAGCCCTTATCAACTAAAGCCTGCTGTAATTTTGAAGAGTTAAGGCCAACCACGGTAGAGAAAACATCAGCCGCAATGGTTGATGCAGAATCTGTCATGTAAGCCGGGCCCTGCCAATCTATCATTATCATTGGCGTACGCGCAATAGACATTTCCTTTACAAATGCCACGCTCTTCTCTAATGGTTTAAATGCCGGAATTGGATATTTTTCATGCGGATTAAAGCCGCTGCTTTGCCAATCGCCGAAAATCTCTTCTGCTTTTTTGAAACCATCCTCGTGTTTAATATCACCGCAAATGGTTAACAAGCTATTGTTGGGGAAATAGTATTTATTCTTGATGATCATCATCTTCTCGGGTGTGGCCGAGTTGATCACTTCGTGAATACCGATAGGCATTTTACGGGTGATAAGATCGCCCCATAAGTGTTTGTTCACATCATAATATAACTGAAAACCCGGGCTGCTCTCGTTACGCTGAAATTCGCCGTCAACCACGGGGCGTTCTTTCTGCATATCCTCTTCGCGGTAAATAGGAAAACGGATAGAAGCATTCATTAATTTTAAACCCTGACTAAGACTATCTTTACCAATAGTAAAATAATAATTTACACGCTCTACGCTGGTCGTCCCGTTCCAGATAGCACCAAGTTCCTGCGTGCGCTTTAAGAATTTCTCCTGTGTAGGATAGTCTTTGTTAGCTTTAAAAAACATGTGCTCAAACAAGTGCGACAGACCGCTGTACTCGGGTCCTTCGGTGTAGGCACCGTTTTTTACGGCAACCTCTATAGTGGTTAGCGGCACTTTGCTGTTTTCGATAACAACAACTTCCAGTCCGTTGGGTAGTTTTTTCCAGAAGTAGCCTTCAGGAAGCTTTGGCTGGGCAACTGCGCATAACGAGCCAAATAAGCCCGCAGCAGTAAGGGTTAATAGTTTTGTGATTTTAGAGGTCATAAAAATTTAAATGATAACATTTAGATACATACGCCCCTAATTTATTACATAAAAGCTTTAAATTAAATTTTTAGTTAAATGATATTTCATTTGAACTTGATCACCACAGTTTTGCCCGATACGCTTTCCAGAAATGGCTTAAATATTATACCGGCATTTACGCGGGCTTTGCCTAAAAGATTCAGTTCGTTAGCAGTAGTAAGCATTTTCTTTTCGGCTATTTTGTAAACATCTTCTACCATTTCTTTGCTTTTATCGGCAAACCAAACGCCGGATACATCATAAACTTTCGATTTTTGATGATTCAGTTTTACATAACAGATCTCGGGCTGCGGCAGGCTTATGGTAATGCTGTCCTTTGTTTGGATGATGTCTTCCTTGCGCACTTTGGTCAAATCAATACAAGCAGTAACCTCCCCTACTGCCACAAACAGCACCCGCGAATCAGGCAATATCATGTGCAGCTCTTTCTTTTCTACCACGTCCTTCATGGCGTATTTCACCAGTTCCAGTTTGCCCATGTTAATGATCTTTGATACCATCACATCCTCGGTAACCTCGGTACGGGTGGTGTTAAACTGATGTTTAATATAGAAAAACAGGAAGATGAGGAAACCGGTGATCACTAACGCAAAAAACAAAGTAAGTGAGAACCGCGAACGTGAAGAATTAAACATAGCCGGTTATTTACAAATACCTACAAAACAAAACAGCGATGGTTTTTACCATCGCTGCGTTTAAATATTAACAAGCTTTAAATTATGCGTAAGTAACGTTAAGGGTAATTGGCACGCTAAGCGCTTTTGATACAATACAGCCAGATTTTGCACCTTCTGCAACTTCTTTAAACTGCGCTTCATCAACACCTTCAATAGCTGATGCCTTAAGCTCCAGGTGGATACCTTTAATTTCAAGCGCCTGCATATCAAGGTCAAGGATGGCTTCGGTTGATAAATCGCCTGGTTCAATGCCTTTCTGCGTTAATGCAGCACTAACTGCCATGGTAAAACAACCCGCATGTGCTGCAGCTATCAGTTCTTCGGGATTAGTGCCCACGCCTTCTTCAAAACGGGTTTTGAACGAGTATTGCGTATTATTTAAAGTAGTGCTTTGTGAACTTATTTCACCTTTACCGCTTTTTAAGTTGCCATTCCAATGTGCATTTGCTGTACGTTTCATAGTTATCTGTTTTTATGAGTTTATGCTAAAGTAGTATGTTGTGTTGATATTAAAAATAATTTGGTGTTACCATTTCGCCCGTTCATATTGCACAGGCCATTTTGCCTCGTAACCCAACTCATGTGCGGCCCTCAACGCAAAGTGCGGATCACGTAACATCTCTCTGGCTAATAACACCACATCAGCCTGACCAGTTTTAATAATCTCATCGGCCTGTTTGGCTTCGGTTATCAGACCTACAGCTCCCGTAAGGATGCCGGCGTTCTCCTTAACTTCTTCGGCAAACTCAACCTGGTAACCGGGCTTAATCGCAATGCGTGCTCCGGCAGTGTTACCACCGCTTGAGCAGTCTATCAAGTCCACGCCTTTATCTTTCAATAATTTTGCAAGGGCGATAGAATCGTCTATCGTCCAGCCACCATCAACCCATTCTGATGCGGAGATACGGACGAATAGAGGCAAATCAGCAGGCCACACTTCATTTACTGCGTCTGTAATTTGGAGCAGCAGCCTTGCACGGTTCTCAAATGACCCGCCGTACTCATCAGCACGGTGATTACTGGTTGGCGACAGGAACTGGTTTACTAAATAACCATGTGCACCATGAATTTCTATCACTTTAAACCCTGCTTTTAAGGCACGTACCGCTGCCGCTTTAAAATCGCTTATCACTTCGCTGATACCTGCTTTGTCCAGTTGTATCGGTGCAATTTCATCCGGTGTAAATGGCAGTGCGCTTGGTGCCATCGTGTCCCATCCATTGGCATCAGACGGAAGTATTTGTTTGCCACCACTCCAGGGCAGGTCGTGGCTGCCTTTACGGCCTGCATGGGCCAGTTGTATGCCCGGTACTGCGCCGTGTTCTTCTATAAAGGATGTGATTTCTTTTAGCTTTTCGATGTGTTCATCTTTCCAGATACCTAAGTCGCCAAAAGATATGCGGCCTTCGGGAGATACAGCCGTTGCCTCGGTAATGATAAGGCTTGCGCCACCGATGGCAAAGCTACCCAGATGCACCAAATGCCAGTTATTTGCAAAACCATCTGTGCTGCTGTATTGGCACATGGGAGATACCACTATACGGTTCTTTAATTCGATACTTTTTATTTTGAGCGGAGAAAATAGGTTCGCCATTGTTGTTCTTGTTTTTTAACAAATATGTTTAACATAACACAACCTGACTTCAACAGTTTGTCAAAAACCATTTCGGGAAAACTTATTTACTTGCAGATGAACAATGGCACGGGTTGGTCAACAATAGGCACACGCGGCACGCGTGCGCCAGCGTCTGCCAGCGGGACGGAAAGTGTTCACGTGAACGCTCGTGAACACCTGTTGCCTTTACGGCGTTGTCAAAGCCACCGGCAGTATCTTTCCGCTAAAGAATTTATGCCCGGTAAGCGCGAAATCGGCAATGTATTTACCCATCTCAAACGCCATCACCGGCGACTCATACCCCGGGAAAGCCTGCTCCAGCATCTCCGTTTGCGCTGAGCCTAAAGCAAGGCAGTTCACTTTGATCCCCTTTTCAACAAACTCTTGTGCGAGGCACTCGGTGAGCGTATGCAATGCTGATTTCGCCGCTGAGTAAGCAGACAGTCCGTTGAATTTTGAGCTCCCCTGGAAACCGCCCATGCTACCGATGTTTACGATGTGCGATCCCTGTCCCATAAACTGCAACAGATTTTGGATGACTCGCACGTGGCCCAGGTAATTGCTTTGTAGCATTTCTACAAAGTCCATCTCCTGTAATTCCATAAATGGCTTGTTGATGAGTATCCCGGCGTTGTTGATCAGGACATCGATCTTGCCGTCGAAATTTGAAGTAATAAATTGCTGCAAACCGGCATAATCATCATGCACAATATCAAAAGCAATAGCATATATCTCGCAATCGGGATTGATACCTTGTGATATTTCCATCAGTCGGGTAAGCTTATCCTGCGAACGAGCCAACGCGATCACTTTGTGCTTGCCCGATGTAATGAGTTCAATAACGGCTTCAAAACCTACGCCACTGCTGGCTCCGGTGATTAGGATGTTCATAGATATTTAAGTCTCCAACGCAAATCTATAAAAATTCCTAAACCGCCAATTTCTCTTCTACCGGATGGGCTATCAGATACAGGCCGTCTTCTATCAGTTTGCGGTACTCGGGTTGGGTAGTGGCTTTGGTAGTCAGAAACTGACGGATCTCTGCCGCCAGTGCCGGTTCGGCGTTTTCCTGTTCAAGCAGTTCCAGTATCTCGAGGGCACAAAGCCAGTCATCATGATGGAACTTTTGCAGCATCATCCACACGTTCCCTAAGAAGCCCAGATCGCCGCCGGTTTGCCTGCGGTTGCGTACTTGTTGGTAGAGCTTATGCAGTTCGAGGGTGCGGGCATCGTAGTTGGTATGGAAGGTATTGGTTTGCGATTTTAGCGCTATCTCCAGGAAAGCATCTTTATCTGCTGCACCGCAAAATACAGATACAATGCACTCGCCAACGGCCATATCATATTCGCCCCATGATGGATCGAAAAGTACACCGCCTTTCTTATCCGTCACCGTACAATTGGTAAAGGTGATAAGCTGCGTTTTACCGCCTTCTGCATGAATGTTTTTTATTTTACCAGACACCGTGATACCGCTCCTGAATTGCAGTTCGGCTTCTTTGCCTTTTTCAATACCGGCGAAGACAAGTTCATCGTCAGCAAGATCTTCTAAAGGTTTATCATACCCTTTAAGCAAACCTACAGGCGAGCTAAAACCATCTTTATGGTATTCCTTACCATGGCCTTTCAATTGCTTATTGCCGTACGCTAAGGCCGATGGCCCTGTAGTTTTGATAAAAGCAAGTTGACCGCTATCGGTCTTTATATCTGTAAAAGTACCCGAAACCTGCAAACCCGAGCTGTAAACCGCTGTACAGGTATTTTTACTGTCGATAGCTTTTTGCAGACCGTACTCACCACCACGGCGGAACGACATGGTATCGGCAAATTGCTCAAGCACATCTATCAGGTTCTGGAAAGTTTCGGTCACAAATAGTTGCGGCTGGGTTTTGGTAATATCATAAGGATATTTCACCGCATCAATGCTGTAAGGCAGCTTTGCCACATTATCCTTCATACAGCTGGCGCTCTCGCCTATCGATGAGAGTAAACCTGCCCCGTAGATCTTCGGATCATCCAGCGGACCAATTAAACCATACTCTACCGTCCACCAGTGCAGGCGGCTCAGCAGGGCCATTTCAGATGGGTCGCCCATATTGGCTTGCTGCCATTCTACACGTTCTTCGGCTTGCTTTATAGCCCCATCGTCAGCATTGGGCATTTCTTTAAGGATGGATAATGCACGGATAGCCTCATACAGTTCAAAATCCTGCGCGCTGAACATGGCCTTGGCCCCTATCGAACCAAAGTAGCTTAGATAATTATGATAATCTTTATCGGCAATGATAGGCGCATGTCCTGCTGATTCGTGGATAATATCGGGCGCGGGTGTATACTCGAAATGGTTTAATTGGCGGATATCTGCAGCTATAACCAACACACGGTAAGCCTGGTATTCCATAAAGGCGGCCGGCGGAATAAAACCGTCAACTGTAACTGCGCCCCAGCCAATTTTACCCAGGGCGTCGTTCATTTCCTGCAGGCTCGGGATCTTCTCTATGGTCAATCCTGCCTTTTGCAGCCCGGGAATATAAGGGTAATAAGCCACATCTTTAAGGTAGCTATAGTTTTGGCGCATTACGTACCGCCACACAGCATGGTCAATGGGCGTATAGTGCTCGTAATACTGATCTACTATAAATTGCTTTAAATGCGCTGGCAATGCAGCAACCTGCGGATTGTTAAAATCGTTAAATCGGCTCATTTACATTGG
>JAESTD010000085.1 GCA_016763755.1 Mucilaginibacter sp. | reverse complement strand
TGTCGCGCAACTGTAAGTAATTAAAATCTGTGCTAATGACAATATCCACTGATCGCCAAATGGCAATTGGGAAGGATTGCGCAGATGTTACAAGCCAGGAGACCTGCCTTTTCAGGCTAGACAATGCTTTCGCGTAATAAAGCAGACGGTCTTATGATGTGTTTTCTACACCAATAAATTCTTTGGTTAAAATACCCTCCTATGCCCTACCCTGCAATTTTCGCTTAAAAAGCTTTGTCGGAAGTTTCTAACATTTTCCATTTAAATTAATTAAAAGATGTTAACTCAAAACCTGGGCTATCCGCGTATTGGTAGCCAACGACAATTAAAAAAAGCCTGTGAAAACTACTGGGCAGGCAAAATTAGCTTAAATGACCTCAACGAAGTTGGCAGAACACTGCGCGAACAGAATTGGCAAGCACAATTAGCCGCAGGGATAGATCTGATCCCTTGTAATGATTTTAGCTTCTATGATCAGGTCTTGGATATGAGCCTGTTGCTGGGTAACATCCCGGAGCGGTATGCTCCTGTGTTATCACAAGTTAACGGAAACACCGAGATAGATTTATATTTTGCCATGGCACGCGGTTACCAAAAAGACGGATTGGATATAACTGCTATGGAAATGACCAAATGGTTGGATACTAATTACCACTACATTGTGCCTGAGTTTAAGGCTAAACAAAAATTCAGGATCTTTTCTGAGAAGATATTTGGAGAGTATAATGCAGCAAGACAATTATTAGGAGATAAAGCCAAACCTGTATTACCTGGCCCTGTAAGCTATCTGTTTATGGGTAAAGAAAAGAAAGACGGTTTTGACAGGATTAGTCTTATCAAAGAACTGGTACCCGTTTATGTAGAGATCATTAACCGCCTTAAACAGCAAGGCGCTACGTGGATACAACTGGATGAACCTGCGCTGGTGCTTGATCTGTCGAAGGAAGAAAAAGATGCCTTTGAATTTGCTTACAGATCTATCGCCAATCGTGTAAGCGGGGTAAAAATAATGGTAGCAACTTACTTTGATGCATTATTAGACAACATTCAACTGGCTGTAAATCTTCCCGTAGCTGGTTTACATGCAGACCTGGCGCGTGCTCCCGAGCAGTTAGATGAGATACTTGCTTTAATCCCCGATGATTTGCTCCTTTCTGTTGGAGTTATAGACGGCCGTAACATATGGAAAAACGATTACGAGCGATCATTAGCCTTGATAAATAATGCTGTTGAAAAATTGGGCGCAGACAGGCTGATAATTGCTCCTTCATGTTCTCTATTACATAGCCCTATAGACCTGGATTTAGAAACAGCTATTGATCCTGAAATAAAAAACTGGATGGCTTTTGCAAAACAAAAGCTGAATGAGATAGATGAATTAAAGCAAATTTTAGAAGGTAATAAAGATTTACTTAAAGTAAATAAAAGTGCGATAGAAAGCCGTCGCAATTCAGAAAAAGCACACAGCCAGCAAGTAAAAACCCGTGTCGATAATATTAGTGAAGCCGATGCCACTCGCGCCAGCGATTTCGTTGAGCGCCAGGTATTACAGCGCAGACGTTTTAATTTACCATCGTTTCCTACAACTACCATTGGGTCTTTCCCGCAAACAGATGATATTCGTCAGTTACGCGCAAGTTTAAAAAAAGGTGAATTATCTGTTGATGAATATGAAACAGCGATAGAGAACGCCACAACAGAAGTGATTCGTTGGCAGGAAGAAGCAGGATTGGATGTACTTGTACACGGCGAATTTGAACGTAACGATATGGTAGAATACTTTGGCGAGCAACTGGATGGCTTTCTGTTCACGAAAAACGGCTGGGTACAAAGTTATGGTAGCCGTTGTGTTAAGCCGCCTGTTATTTACGGTGATATAAGCCGCCCCGCCGATATGACCGTTCGCTGGACTACTTTTGCTGCAAAGCAAACTGCTAAACCAATGAAAGGGATGCTCACAGGGCCGGTAACTATTTTGCAATGGTCATTTGTACGTGATGACCAACCGCGCTATTTAACCACCTATCAAATTGCATTGGCCATCAGGGATGAGGTTATTGCTTTGGAGAAAGCAGGTGTAGGCATTATTCAAATTGATGAAGCCGCAATTCGTGAAGGCCTGCCGCTACGTAAAGCCAGGCACCAGCAATACCTGGATTGGGCTGTAAAAGCTTTCCGTGTAACCGCTGGCGGCGTTAAAGATGATACGCAGATCCATACCCATATGTGCTACAGCGAGTTTAATAATATCATTGAACATATTGCCGCGATGGATGCAGATGTCATCACTATAGAAACATCGCGTTCGCAAATGGAGCTATTACATGCATTTTCACATTTTGAGTATCCAAATGAAATAGGCCCTGGTGTTTACGATATTCACTCGCCCCGTGTGCCCTCAACAGAAGAAATGGTAGCCCTGCTTACTAAAGCCGCCGAACTTTTACCTGCCCAAAACCTTTGGGTAAACCCGGATTGCGGCCTAAAAACCCGTAAATGGCTCGAAACTAAAGCGGCTTTAATAAATATGGTTAACGCCGCTAAATTGGCGCGTGAAAGAATCATGGTAGAAAACGCTGTGTAATTTTAAACCCACAGTTCAGTTCATAAATAAAAAAGTCTCCGGATCAATCGATCCGGAGACTTTTTATTGTTTGCTTTTATACTCTCACTCGTCTAATTGAACGAGTGTCTGAACTCCATAGGCGAAAAACTGGTTTTGGTTTTAAACAGTTTACTGAACGATTGCAAGTGCTCGAAACCCAGCTCATAAGCTATCTCGCTAACTGTTAGGTTTGTTGTTGACAGCTTTTCTTTTGCCAGATCTATCAATTTATTATGCAGATGTTGCTGTGTATTTTGGCCTGTGAGCGATTTAAGCAAGCCACTCAAATAGCCCGGCGAGATATTCAGGGTTTCGGCAATCCAGGTTACACTTGGCAGGCCTTTCTGAGCAAGTGCTCCGCTCTTAAAATAATTATCAAGCAGGTCTTCAAGTTTTGTGAGTATCTCGTGGCTGGTAATTTTCCTGGTGATAAACTGCCGCTGATAAAACCTTTCAGAATAAGTAAGCAATAACTCCAGTTGAGCGATGATAACACTTTGGCTGAAACGGTCGATATTTGCATTATACTCCTGTTCAATGTTTTGAACAATGGTAGTGATCATGTTTTTTTCCTTATCAGACAGGTATAATGCCTCATGAACAGAATAACCAAAAAACTCATATTGCTTAATGTTTTTAGCCAGTGGGGTATTCCAGAGTAAGTCAGGGTGAACAAGCAGCCTCCACCCTTCGGGATGATGAATAGCATTTTTGTGTATATCAATAGTTAAAACCTGCCCAGGCGACATAAAAAACAGCACGCCTTCGTCAAAATCGCTTGGTTGTTGCCCGTATTTAAAAGTGGCGTTCCTAACCTTTTTCATTGATATTAAATAACAATCATGCACAATGCTGAACGTGCCATCTGCTAATGGGCGGGTGATGTCGTCCATTAGTACCAAACTAATTAGCGGATGTGCGGGCGCGGGTAAACCGGCAGCCCGATGATACTCGGTAACGGTATGGAAACGAAATAAATGCTGATTATTCATCACTTGATATTAAAGGTCGTTATTTCTGGTGATAAACTACCGCAAATTCCTTTGCGAAATCGGCAAGTTTTATTTTGCCCATTTTAGGATTTGCCTTATGGAAGTTCTGCAACGTTTTGCCGCTATGCATAGCCGCCCCCATTTCTATCAATGTTTCGGCCAGCTTTTCGGGCACCTTAGCCATCTTAAGGCCTTGCAGCATATCTTTATCAGAAAGCCTTATCCATTTAAGCCATGGCTTGCCTATTGCAGCACCGATAATACCGGCAGCTTCATTACATGTCATTTCTTGGCTACCCACGTAGCGAATGGTTTTTTCATTTGGGAACAAGACCAATTCTTCGGCAACAGCCTCGGCAATATCCTTTGGCGATACGAACACAATCCGGTCATCGCCGCCATAGTTACCCATCAGTAGTCCGGTTTTACCTGTAAGCAAGCTCCAAATACCGGAATAGCGTAGCGTAAGGTATTTGCCGATAAAACCTTTTCCTTTTATCAGGTCTATAGATTGGTAGAAGTTGGTGTAAAAAGCGGCAGGGCGCATAATAGTAATGGATGTGTGTAATCCATCAAATAAATGTTCGATGTTCTCATCCTTAACCAGATCGGCGGCCCAGCCACTTAGTAACACCACACGCTTTACCCCGGCCGATTTAATAGCCGTCACGTAATTCTGTGCAGTATGGCGCATATACGCGCCAATATCGGGTTCGGTAAAGCTCAGCGGTATCATGACATAAACTGCATCGGCGCCTTTAAAGGTACCGGTAAGAAATGCGGCATCCGCCATAGAACCGATAGCTGCTGTAGCACCTAAATTTTCTATAGTTACCTGTTTATCAGCATTGCTGCTTACAACAGTCACCTCATGGCCTCCGGCAACTAATTGTTGCGTCAACGGTAGGCTGATGTTACCTAAAGAACCGGTTACAATAATTTTCATTGCTTAATTATTTAGTGTAGATGCCGTTTTTAATATCTTCAAGTAGCGTTGAATGGGTAGGCTGCCAGTCTAAAGTTCTCCGTGTCCACTCGCTTGATGTTGGGCAATCAATTGCGGCCATGTGTGCAAACCAACCAAAATGTTCGGCGGCAGCTTCTGGCGATATAGATACTGCCGGCAAATTCAATTCTTTGCCAATAGCTTCAGCAATAGATTTAAAACTGATAGCTTCCTCGGCAACACCGTGATAACGGGCTGTCGGTTCGGCATTCTCTAAAGCCAGGCGGAACAACCGGGCTGCATCCAATCGGTGCACAGCATTCCATCGGTTATTACCTTCGCCGATATACGCAGAAACACCTTTATCGCGAGCAATATTCATCAGTATAGAAATAAAGCCATGATTGTCCTCGTCGCCATGTACAGACGGCGACAGGCGTATAGCTGCAGCACGCACGCCTTTGGCAGCTACCTCGTCAGCTGTTTGTTCTGAAGCACGTGGCCATCCCGGGCTTACCGGTGGTTTAATGTCTTCGGTAGCCAGCTTTCCGGGGCTTACCAAGGCCGCACCCGATGCTACAATGAACGGGCGGTTAGAACCGGCCAATACGTCGCCAATAGTTTCAATGGCTATTTTATCTATCTGACAGATTTCTTGCAAGCGACTGAAATCATGCACAAAACCGGCGTGGATCACTCCATCAGCTGCGGCGGCTCCGCTGCGTAAACTTTCCAGATCTTCCAGATCACCCCGGTGGGCTTCGGCACCCGCGGTAATGAGTTTTTGTGCCGATGCTTCTGAACGAGCGAGGCCAAGCACCTGGTGGCCCGCATTAATCAATTCCTGCACAATGGCAGTTCCTATAAAGCCTGTGGCTCCTGTAACAAATACTTTCATGGTTGTACCTTTTTGTTGATACAAAGTTGCAGAGACGCCGACCGTTGGATTTATCCAAATCTGAGATATGTTTAGCCAAAAGTAGTATCTAAGAAATGAAGTCTTAAAGTGAACTTTGATCACCGAATATTTAGCAGAGCACTTTTTTCTCATTTAGATACCCAATCGCCGCCCTTTTCCCACTATCAAAATAGTTAAAATTAACTTAGGGATAATTGACAATACTGGCATCTACTTATGAAAATAGCCATTATAGGAGCAGGGCCTGCGGGATTAGCGGTTGCGCATAAACTTACAATAAGCAACTATGAGGTTGATGTTTTTGACAATCAAGCGCAAGTTGGTGGATTTGCCAAATCAATAGAACTTTGGGACAGAAAGGTCGAAATAGGCCCCCACTTCTTAAACGTTGGCATTATCCCCGAAGTTGATCGTACCGTATCCGGTATTGTAGGTGATAATTACTTAACTTATGAGCGTAAAACATTTATCATAACCCGGGGTAAAATGTTTTATTACCCTCCTGCAATAACAGACATATTCAAAAAAATGGGGGTTAATGATGTTTGTAAAGCCACAGGAAGCTTTTTGATACAACATCTTCGCAAAACAGAGATCGAGGCCAATGCAGAGGATTTTGTAAAGCAAAAATTAGGATTACACCTGTACCAATACTTTTTTGAAAGCTTTTCCAGAAAACTTTGGGGTTTAAATGGCAATCAGGTTTCAGATGTATTTGCAAAATCGTTACTGGGCTTTGATACGGGTTTTACCCCTGCCAAGATTATCTACACCAAAATAAAACGAAAATTTAAACCTGAAAAAAATCCCCACAAGTATTTATATTTTAAAGGAGGCTTATCTACCCTTTGGAATACGATGAAACAAAAAATTGAGGCCGCCGGAGGCAATTTCCATCTTTCTACACCGATCAAGGCGCTTCATTATACATCTAACGATAATCTTTCGGGTTTGATTTTAGAAGATGGCTCATTTAAACAATATGACGCATTTGTATCGACTATTCCTATCCAGTCGCTTATCAAATATTTAGACCAGTCAGATAAAGAAATTGTCTCCAATAACAAAGTAAATTTCAGAAACGATGTGTTAGTTTATTTGAAAGTAAAGTCTGAAAGGCCAATATCCGGCCAATGTTTTTATTGCTATTCAGAAGATACACAGCTTACACGGGTAACCAATTTTGATGAGTTTACTCCCGGGTTAAAAGGTGATTTTAATATTTTACTCGCCGAATTTTGGTGTGGGAAAGATGACAAGATCTGGCAGGCGAGTAACGACGAGATATTAGAAATTGTTAAAAATGAATTAAAGAAAAATCCTGTTTTCAAGGATGTTGAGATTCTTGATGCCCACGTAAAAAAGATTCCCAATGCGTTTCAGGTTCCTGACCTCGATCTGCTGAAAAACCGCGAGAAATTATTGAGTAACATACCGGCGTTTAACAACTTGTATTTAACCGGCCGCACTACGTCAATAAACTTTAATTACGGAATGGAAAACGCGATACATGACGGGCTTAAAACGGCTTCAGAACTGATTGCTGCGTTAAACGCTCAACCACAAAATGTACCGTTATGAAAACAGCTATAGTACATGATCTG
>JAESTD010000084.1 GCA_016763755.1 Mucilaginibacter sp. | reverse complement strand
TACGCCTTCCTTCGATTCCAATAACGGTTGCTCAAGAGCGCCGGTAAGCGGCTTATCTAAAAATTTCTTGCAAGCACTAAGAGTTACGGCGCTCGTAAGTATGGTTATATATAATATTTTCGATTTCATAAACTAAATATTTAGATTATAATGAAACATTAAGACCTACTAAAAATGTACGTGGGCTGGCATAAGTACCTTCGTCGATACCAAAGTTCAGCACACCGCCGTTAAGCTCGGGGTCGGTGCCTTTATAACCAGTTATCGTGAACAGGTTGGTAGCCGAAACGTACACTCTTAACTTTTGTATACCTGCTTTTTTAAGGTTGCCGAAAGTGTAACCTATCTGCGCATTTCGTGCCCTGAGGTATGACCCATTTTCTACGAAGTATGAGTTTGGCGTTGAGCCACTGCTTGTTGACGCATCCAACTCTTGTATAGGTGCTTTCGCGTTATGATTTGTTGGCGTCCATGAATCGTACAATGCTGTATAGCTTTTAGCAGTTTCAAATGAAGAATAAAAGTCTCTCCAGTATTTTACGTTGTTCCATATCTTACCACCAAATGATCCGTACAGCAGCATATTAAAATCAAAGCCTTTGTAAGTAACACCAAGGTTAAGGCCCGCAGTAAAATCAGGGTTAGGGTCGCCGATAAACGTGCGGTCAGCATCATCTATCACACCATCGCCATTTACGTCAGTGTAACGGAAACGACCAGGTTTCACATCGTTTTGATAAACGGCATCAGGGTTGCCTGTAGCTTGTACCGCTTTTGCATTTGCCGCATCTATTTCTTCTTGTGAGTTCCAGAAACCTGCTATTTTATACCCATAGAACTGGCCAATAGGATGACCTATCTCATTCCGTACCATGTTTACATCAAACCGTCGCGAAATATCTGAGTAAAAGTAATTGGCGTCATTTGCGATCTTCAAGATTTTGTTGTTGTAAGTAGTTACTGACAATGTGGTGTTGAAAGCAAGATCTGAATTGGCCTTAAAATTACCGGTTACCGATACATCTAAACCATCTGTTCGCATTTGCCCTATATTTACATACGGAACGGTGCCGTTACCTTCGGTGCCCAAACGTTCCGGGGCAAAAAGTAAATCTTTGATATCTTTACGATAGTAATCGGCAGTTATCGATATCATATTATCAAACAAGGTTGCATCGAAGCCGATATTGCTGTTGATGTCTTTTTCCCATTTGGCCTCCGGGTTACCTATATTTTGTTGATAAAAACCAGGTACAATGGTTGTACCACCGCCAATTGGATAATATGATTGACCAATGCTTGAGCCGTAAGTATAGTATGCGTTAGCCTGACTAAGATTAATCTGGCTACCCATTATACCCCAGCCGCCACGAATCTTAAGGTCGTTTAACCATTTTACATCCTTAAGAAAACTTTCCTGCGATATGCGCCAACCTGCGCTAACCGCCGGGAAGTATCCATATTGGTTGTCTTTAGAAAATTTAGAAGAACCATCTCTACGTATAGTTGCATTTAAAAGATATTTGCCGTCGTAATTGTAATCTAAACGCGCAAACTCTGAAAACAGCGTAGAACTGCCGCGCGAACTGTAGTTACCAACGCCAGACGCTGAGCCAGTACTTAAGTTTACGTAATTTGGATCGAAAGAGAAATAATCCTGTCTGGAACCACCAAGATTACTTGCGTATTCCTGGAAAGATTCCGTACCGGCAACCACTTTTATATCATGTTTATTAATCTTCTTTTGGTAGGTTAACGTGTTAGTCCAGGTGTAGTTCCAGTTGCTGTATGAGTCTTCGCCATAGCCATTGGTTTGGGTATTCTCTTTGCTTTCATAAGTTGGGTAGTTAAAATAATGCGAATTACCATTTGTAATATCACCACCAAATGACGTACGGAAAGTGAATGATTTTAAAAAATCAGCCTCGGCATACACATTGCCAAATATGCGATAACCCACATCGCCGTTTACTCGAGACCTTTGCTGTATAGCAACCGGGTTATTGGCATCCCCCATTCCTGAGCCATAACTGCCCGCGTAATTACCGGCTATATCGTAAACCGGTATAATGGGCTGCTGCCTTATCGCCATTGTGATCACACCATCGGGGTTGTTACCGCCTACTTTAGGATTCTTGGTAATAGAATAAGAAAGGTTTTCGCCAACCATAATGTGTTTATTAAGGTTAAATGAGGTATTGGCGCGTAGGGTGTATCTTTTTTGGTAAGTATCTATCAAAGTACCTTGCTGATTGTAATAATTGGCAGAGAACAAGTAGCTGCCACTTTCATTACCCGAACTGATAGCGATGTTATGGCTGGTGATGGGTGCGCTTTTAAATATCTCATGGTACCAATCCGTGCCGGCTTTGTTGGCTTTTGTGATGCGATAAAAGCTGTTAAAATCGTCGCCGGATGTGTAATAAGGGTTTACATAATAAAGAGACGGGTCAGTTGCAGGGTCGCCATTCTTTGCGCCTGCAGGCACAATATAATCAGGCAATGTATATTTGCTTGCTGTTCCATCCGGATTATATTGTTCATCCGTAAAGTCAGTTTCGCCTGAGTTGGTTTGCGCCAGGTGCTTAAGATCTGCCATTTCCTGTGGGTTAAGCGTTTGCCAAACATTACCACCCTTTGGCACCTGTGTACCATAGTAAGCATCATACTGGATATTCACATTGCCCTTGCCTCGTTTAGTTGTAATAATGATTACCCCATTAGCAGCCCGGGCTCCATATATTGATGCCGAACTTGCATCTTTCAATATCTGGAAACTTTCTACATCATTAGGGTTTAAAGTACTTACATCCTGAGTAGGGATACCATCAACCACGTACAATGGCGTGTTATTGCCAAAGTTATTAAAGCCTCTGATACGTACCTGTGGTTCCTCGCCGGGTTGGCCCGAACCTATAACCGTAACACCCGATGCCTGACCCTGTAGCTGCGTATTTACCGATGCCGACGCTGTTTTATTTAAGTTTTTTACATCAACAACAGCAACAGCCCCGGTTAAATCTTTTTTGCGTTGCGTGGTGTAACCCACAACAACAACCTCGGTTAACGCTTTTGATTCGCTGGACAGCTTTATACTAATGATTTGCCTGCCATTAACAGGTACTGTTTGCGATATAAAACCTATAAAGGTAAACTCGAGATTACCTGTACCGTCGGGCAGGTTTAACGTGTATTTACCTTGTGCATCGGTAACAGTTGCTACACTTGTGCCGGCAAGTTTTACGGTAACGCCCGGCAAGGTTTGTCCCTGTTCGTCTGTTACTACGCCTGTAACTGTAAATACCTGCGCAATAGTTTCGTTAGCAGGCTTTACAATCACCATATTATCAACTACATGAAACGTAAGTGGCTGGTTTTGCAGCACTTGTTTCATGATATCATTAATGTCCACATTTTTTGCGTGAACAGAAATCACCTTGTTTTTATCAACCTGGTCTAAACGATAAAAGATAGAGTAGTCGCTACCACGTTCTATCTGTTTAAACATATCTGCGACGGAAATTTTCTCTTTATCGAAACTAAAGAGTTTCTGGGAGTATACGTTGGCATGTACTTGCATAAGCCCCGCGAGGAGCAACACGATGACAAGCTTCATAATATTCAGCATTTTGCGCCAAACGGGGGGCCCCGAAAGCGCCTTTCTGTAAAAATTAATCATAAATTTGTGATGTTTAATTAGTTAATACTATGCTTCCCCAAGCGTTAGGGTATTAGCTATTAATTTTGAACGGCACCCGGGATGTTGCAGCATTCCGGGTTGTTTTTTGTAAGGTTATTTCATAGATGTTTTACCTCCTGTAATAGTTATAGTGTTACCCGATTTTGTGTAATTGATATCTGTGTTTTCTTTAATTATATCCAAAACTCCATTAATCGTTAATGCATTTTTAAAAGTGCCTGAGTATTTAATGTCTTTTAGTTTTTCATCGGCAATATTGATGGTTATGTTAAATTGCCGCTCAAGCATCGTGGCTATCTCTTGTAATGAATTGCTATCAAATGCCAGGACGTTATCTTTCCAGCCCGAATAATTTATTTGCTGCGCAGGAGTAATTTGTAGCACCTGGATCTTTTCAAAATCATTGCTTTGAGCTTTTTGTAAAGAAGATGGGGTTTTGAGATCATTAGCCGATATTCGCAAAACCTGGTGTTCTTTGAGATAAATGCGATTATTGCCCATCGCTTTTAACTCTCCATTCTCTACAGATACTTCTCCCTGCATAACCGAGGCTTCAAAAAGATTATCTTCAGGATACGCTTTAACGTTAAACTTAGTACCTATATCACGTATAGAGAATTTTTGAGTTTTCACAAGAAAGGGAAGATCTTTTTTGCCGTGACCAATTTCAAAAAAGGCTTCGCCGCTAAGGTAGACTGTCCTATCTTTTAAGTTGAAGTCAGGGCTTACGTCTAATCTTGATCCCGCATTCAGCCAGATGATTGTCCCGTCTTGCAATTTGTACATGCGTTTCATTCCCCGGCTGGCATATAATTTTATAGTATTATCAAGTGCCGGTTTAAACGGGAAAGAAAGCCAAACTATAAGTGAAAATATTGCTATCCCGGCGATCGCAATTGATGCCCGCAACACGTTACGATTGGAAGGTGTAGCCACAGGAAAATTTACAGCTGCGAAATTGGCGAAAGCGCTATTTGTATCAATATCATCAGCGGATGGTATTGAGGCCCGATGCCAGGCTTCATAAAGTTGAACGAAATATTGTTCATTCTCAGGGTGGGCTTGTATCCACCTACGGATGTAAACCTTTTCCTGCTCAGTTGCCTCATCGGCAATGTACTTTATCAATAACGATTCTACTTCGTCCTCTTCCTTCATGATTATTGAGAAGACAACCTCATTCCGTATTACCCCCAATCGATTTTCGAAAAATCGTCGAAAATTTAAGAAATGGTAACACTGAGTAGAAAAATTCTACAAAATATTAACAATAGCATCAATTTGTGGTAATATTTTCTTTAACAGACAGTATTTTGTCTACCTTGTTAATGGCTTTAGGGATTTTAACAACACGCGGAATGCAAAACGACGAAAAGTTACTAATCTGTAAACTTCGCGAAGGCAATCATAACGCTTTTGAATATATATTTAAGAGTTATTACCGTGTTGTAACTTTATTTGCTAACCGTTTTATTAATGATATTTCGGTATCTCAGGAAATAGCCGGGGATGTATTCACGATAGTTTGGGAAAAACGGGAGCAAATAGATATATCTATTGCCCTTAAATCATACCTGTTTAAGATGACACAGAACCGGTGCCTCAACTATCTTAAGCATAAACAAATTGAAAATCTTTACGTTGATTATCTTCAACGACGGGAGATATTAAATTATCAACCTGCAGATTTTGAGAAGGCTTTTTATAATAAAGAGATTGCCGCGCAAATAAAAGCGGCTGTAGACACCTTACCCCCACAATGCAAAGCAGTTTTTACTCTGAGCAGGTATCAACATTTAAAATACAAGCAGATAGCTGTTAAACTTGATATATCTGAAAAGACTGTTGAACGCCACATGTCGCTCGCCTTTGAAAAATTGCGCCAGCTCTTGAAATATGATTTTTCAAAAGATCAAATAAAAACGTCTTAATAAATATACCCTGTTAATTGTAATGGTTAAAATTAATTCTACCCAATACAAATAGCATTGGGTAGAATCAGATAACTGTGATGTAGTTGAAAGTACTATGCTACGGTTTCAACTAACAACTCATTGTATTTCTCTAAAAGATCAAGGTATTTACCTTTATAAATTGCATTTTCAGCAGAGTCGGTTTGTTCTATGGGATATCGTGGTTCGTTACCCCAAAGGTTTTGAAAATCCGCTGTTGAAAATAGTTCAGGAAATTCTTTACTGAAGTCGTGTCTCACCACTTTACCTATTTGAAATATGACATAGGGTTTAAGGTTGCGAGATCCAAAATAGTTGTAAATGGATCTTCTGTTCACGTTTAACTCTTTAGCAAGATCGCTAATGTTGTAGCCGTGCTTTCGCACTACATACTCAATAATTTCACCGTGATTTTTTTTCATAAAGATAGATTTAGTTTTAGCGCATTTTTTAACAAAACGCGCTTGATTAACAAATTCACCACATAGTGGCCTATATTTTATCAACTTCATAATTAACGAAAAGTTTAATAATAAATTTTACAGGCACCGTAATTATTTGTTGATTAAACAGAGTTACGTAAAATGTTAAAACAATTACCTTTCACGAAATCACCTACTAATTTGGAATTCTCAAAATCAACAAAGCAAATATTTTGCAAAATGCAGAGGTTACACATTTTATACAAAATCGACACAACGCCGAAGCGTCTTGAATAACCTTTTTATTTCTTGATAACTTAGATACTTAGACCAAATACCCCTAATATGAGAAGATCTATTAATTGTTTATATTTCTGTGGACTTGCTGTTGCCGCAGTTTTGGGCGGTGGATGCAAAAAGACTGCTGAACCTAACGTCTCGATAACACCCAATCACCTATCAAATATTACGCTGGCTTCTGGCGCTGATGATTTCGATGTGATAAACTGGGGCAGTGCAAAAAGCCAGTTGACTCTTACTCATGAAATCAATGGAGATGTTGTAAACGGTAAGCTATATATTTTTGGTGGCCATGATTTTTCTAAAAGGCCACAATACTGGACCCAGACACCTAAGTCATATGTGTATGATCCGATAACTAACACATGGTCATCAATCGCCGATCTTCCGTATTTACCAAACAGTTCCGGCTTTGGCGGCGTTAGTAACGCCGGGGTAACAAATGATGGCACTTCCGTTTATTTAGCAGGTGGCTACATCTGTAATGCTACAGGCACGGGCCAGGTATTTGCCACTAAACAGGTTTGGAAATATAATATTGCAACTAATAGTTACGAGCAACTGCCAGACTTGCCTCGCGCGCTTGGGGCGGCGCAACTCAAGTTTTTGAATGGAAAACTGCATTTTATGGGTGGTGCCGATCTTTCTCGTAATGATGTAAATTCTCATTTCGTACTTGACCTGAATAATCTGAGCGCGGGCTGGAAAACGGCTGCCTCTTTACCAAGTGCAATAAACCAGAGTGGGTCTGCGGTGTTAAACGGTAAAATATATGTTGTAGGTGGCGCCCGTGGGAATAATTCGTCTATTGTTGCGCAAAAAACACTTCAGGTTTACGATGAGGTAACTAATAAATGGACTTTGTTGGCCCCGATGACCACTGCAAGGTCGCACATAGCGTCTACAGTAATAACAGTTGGCAATCGTATATTGGTACTTGGCGGTGAAACAAGTTATGGGGTTACCAGTAAATTAGTCTCTGCATATTCACCAGCCAATAACACCTGGGCTGAGCTTAGTCCCCTACCTTCTTCCAGATCAGGAGGCGTAGCAGGCTATATTAACGGACAGATCTATTATACCGGGGGTAATTTCCTCACAAACAATTACAAAGGCGGCCCGATAATTACAACCGGTACTACAACGGTACTAAACCCAAGTGATGATGCGTTCACGAGAGATGGCACCTATAATAATACCAATTACGGAGCCGACAGCATATTAATTATTAAGGGCTCTAAAAGCAGCGGCTATTCCAGAGCCAGTTATATCAAATTTTCAATAGCAGGGATCACTAACGCTTCAAATGCTAAATTGCGTTTGTTTGGTTTTAACGCTGATAATACAACAAGTGTTACACTGTCTTGCTATGCATTGACAAACAACGATTGGGCTGAAAACGTATTGACATTTGCAAACGCACCTACCGCACAAACAACCACATTTGCAGTGGCAAACGTAAATAACGAACGTAAATACATTGAATTTGATGTTACAGAACTTGTTAAAAATCAACTTATCAGCAATAACACTTCAATAAGTTTAACTATAAAAGATGCCGCCAATAAAAACGCAACGATAAATCTCAATAGTAAAGAGGCATCAGACAATAAACCACAATTAGTTATTATCAGCAATTAAGATAAATTTGAAAGTACAAAAAAGGGCATCTGAATATTCAGATGCCCCTTTTAATGTGAGATATTTTTGGAATTACTTCACCATTACCACGTATTGGCAAAGAGCGCCAAGTGCATTGCCGGCTAAGTTACCACCTAAGGTTACCGTGCCTGCTGCGTAATCCTTTTTGTAGATGGTAAGGTTAGCGATCTTAGGATCATTAACACCCAGTTTGTCCGTTGTTTTGGTGAAACCTTGCAGCCACGTTGGGATCCTTGCGCCGCGTGGGTCATATGCTACACACACCGTTGCTGCTTTGCTTAGCTTAAAGGATAAGAACGAGTTCTGTTTGCTCACTTTATCATTGTTGGC
>JAESTD010000083.1 GCA_016763755.1 Mucilaginibacter sp. | reverse complement strand
GCGAGGGCCGCGCAGGGCTATGACCCGAAGCCGCCACGGTGCAGCGAGTGCGCCTTGCTCGGATCACCAATCTGCGATTGTGTACCGTTGAACTTCCAGTTCACACCAGCGAAATGTTTGGCTGATGAATGCGCCACGCTGTTGTTGAAAGCACCGGCTACGCCTAAAAGGATCGCCATGCCAAATACGAATGCTTTAGCTTTTTTCATGATACAGGAATGCTTTTTTACTAAAAAACAAACGAAAAACTTAATAAATGATGCGCCTACTCTTTTCGCAGGTTTTCGGCTTTCCCCTGTGGATCTTTCAGGTGATGCGGTCGCCACCCTGAGTGCGTCCTCGTCGGTCCAGCCATATAGCGGTAAACGAAGCGACGACAAAGCAAAAATTGAAGATCAGGTGCACGTGCCAGGGCATCCGGTTGAGGATGCCGCCGCAGGAACAGGGCAGGTGATCGTGTTGAATCAAAAACATAAGGGCGATGTAAGCTGTAAAAGTGGTCATTAACGCCAGCGACAGCCATAGGCCTGATCGACGGGTACGTTCTAGGAAAAGAAGCCCGATGGTGAGGATTTCAAAGGCCGGGATGGCAGGTACCAGCACATCGGCAAGGCCATGTGGGAATGGCTGAAGATATAACTGCGCCCGGAACAGGCTGATGTCCGAAAGTTTGCTAACGGCAGCGTAACTGAACAGAAGCATAAGCGCACAGGTGAGCATAAATTGAACCGTTGATCTCATAGCTCTTGATTTGATAGGACAAAGTAAAAGATGGAACAAAAGCCAGAACAGTATGAACAGGGTATCATACCCCATAATTTTTATGCAAATGTTTAGTAGTGAGGATTTTATTTTTTCGGACAGGCTGATTTTAAGGACGCCTTTCTATAGCGTGGATGCCTACGCAACGAAGTTTCTGCCACAGATGATGCGCGACCAGGCTTTTCGCAACGCGTTACTTTTGGCCAGCCCACCGCTCTACCGGGAGATCGAAAAGAAAGAATTCAGGTTTGAAAGCCTGAGCGCGAAAGAGCAACTGACATTATTTAAATACTATAACCGGATGTCCTTCCGGCCGACACCGTTTGGTGGCTTTGCATCCGTTTCGATCGCGAAGTGGTCCTCTGATGGCCGGATCAAATTGGCGGAGGATAGGGAAGCATCGCTTCAGCTTTTGCCTTCTGTTGAGAGACGTATTGCGGAAATGGCACCTACAACGAACGACGGTAGTCTATTGGTGATCAATCCTACCTTATATCGTTCCGGTGATGGCTGGCGCTATGTTTGTTCGATGCCTGACCAGGCAGGAAAACTCGGATTTACGCTAAAGGCGATTGACGGCGCCTCCTTTTATGATCATCTGTTTAGCTACTTAAGCCCTAAACCGGTTCAACAAAAAGCAGTCATAAAGTTCATCATGAAAAGAACAGGGTGTACGATTCGCGAGGCGGCTGCGCATCTCGATTTTCTGCTGATCGAGCAGGTTATATTCGACGATCGGCTGCCTGGTCTGATTGAGCAGAACAGCTTACAAGATTTGACCAGTTTGCCGGCAATAGCGGAAATGCCTGCATACGATGTAAGCCAGGAAGCCCGGCAACTCATCGGAATCTCCCGTTCGCCGTTCTATACAGGTATGGAGCGACCCATAGCGACCGGCGGCGTTTCTCCGGAAATTCAGGACCACTTGAGATCAGCTCTGAATTTGTTGACCCTGCTCGTGCCTGAGGGAGTGCCGCAGGATTTAGAAGAATTTAAAAAGAAATTCAACGAGCGTTTCGACCTGGAAAAGGTGCCGCTGCTCATAGCGCTGGATCCTGATTCCGGGATCAGCTACGGCCAACTGCATGCCGATCCGAACAAAGACGCCTTGCTGGGTCATCTAAAATTTCCGGCGGATGAAGCTAAAAGCAAGTCATTGGAATGGACAGCAGTTCACCGTCTGTTACTTAAAGTTTGGCTGCGGAACACGCACCGAAGTTATTACGAGCCGGTCGTCATTTCCTTGGAAGATGCTTTAAATTTGAAAGAGATGCAACCTAAGGGCATCTTACCGCCATCGCTGGCGGTGCTATTCACCTGCAGTGAAGATTCACTTTTACTGGACAGCGCGGGCGGGGTAACGGCAAACGCGGTAATTGGCCGCTTTTCTGTTTTTAATGTAAATATAAGCAGGCTGGCCAAAGAGATCGCCATGGCAGAGGCCGAGGCTAATCCGGATGTGATTTTTGCCGAAATTCACCAGCGTTCCCATAACCACGTAGACAATATTAACCGACGCCATCAATTGTATGATCATGTCATTCCGCTTAATGTATTTCCGCATCCGCATGAGCATGGACATATCAATCCGAGCGATCTGCTGATTTATATCCGTAATGATGAGATTATTTTGGAATCTGCGTCACTTGGCCGGCGAATCATCCCCCGGTTGCCCACTGCCTATAATTATCATCATAACGATCTGGCTCTTTTTCGTTTGCTTTGTGATCTGCAGTACCAGGGCTTGAAAACCAATTTCAGTTTCGAACCGGAACGACACTTTCCTGGCCTGGAATTTTACCCACGGTTCACTTATCAAAGATGTATCCTGAGCCTGGCAAAATGGTTGTTCCGCAGGGAACAATATGTTCATTTATTACTGAAACCGTACTCGCTCGGACAACTGCATCTTTTCCGTCAGCAACATGGGATTCCCAGACGTGTCAGCCTGACCCAGGGAGACCAGCAGTTGGTCTTCGACCTGGCTACCGATGAGGACGCGTTTTGTTTTCTCGAAAGTCTTCATGGAACGGAGTCCGTTGTATTACGGGAATATTTATGGCCCGATAAGGGCGTGACGTCAGGAAAAGATAACGGATATGCAGGGCAATACCTGGCCCTGCTTATTAATCAAAAGCAGGTTTATGAAGGAAATCTATATCATACCGCAGTGACAGCAGAAACAGAACGGCATTTCGTGCCGGGCAGCGAGTGGTTGTATCTCAGCTTATACTGCAATGAGGAACGCGCTGATCAAGTACTGGAGAATTTGATTCTGCCGGCGACGACTGCCATTGCTTCTGATACTGAATGGTTTTTCGTGCGTTATCATGACCCCATGCCGCACCTGCGTGTCAGGATCAAAACAAATCCGGAATTCGCCGGACATATATTAGCTTCTTTGAGCGCGGCATACAAAAATGGTCAATGGCATAACATCATCAGCGATTTCAAAACGGCGACTTACAGCAGGGAGTTGGAGCGTTATTCACCCGAACTGATTCATCAGGTGGAGCAAATATTTTGTGCCGGAACAGAACTGTATATGACTAGTTTGCTAAGCAGTGATGAAAAAACGAAAGCGGAAATAAGTTTTGTAGTGCTTTATAAAATGATTCAGCAATTTTGTGGCGAAGGAAAACCGATCATCGATCTCCTAACCCGAATAAAGAATTTATTCCTTGCGGAATTAAAAGCCGATAAAAAGCTGATTCGCGAATTAGATAAGATATATCGAGAGCTTTCTGACAGAATCTCGAAAAGAATGGATGGTGCTGCAACTGAACAATCTGCCGGAGCAAAATTCTTTTCACTGATTCAACAGGTAGGCAGTGCGACAGCTGACAGATCAGTAATTGATAGAGAACAACTTATCAGTGATCTGGTGCACATGCAGGTCAATCGGATGATTGCCTCTAATCAGCGCCGAAACGAAGCAGTGATCTATTACTGTTTACACAAGTACGAAACGTCAAGGATAGCCCGGGAAAGCGCCGCTATTGCCCAGACGGATTTCGGTGACTGACAATCAGCCTTGAGCCAAGTTTTTGCAGCAACTGTTCTTTGAATTTAGGGCCGATATCCACGGCAACATGATTATCAAGGCGTAACAAGCCGGGTTCCAGAATTCTTACCCGGTCAATATTGACAATAAATGAACGGTGGGTCTGGATAAATTGATCACCGGGTAGTTGCTCAAGTATTTCACCCATGGTTAGATAAGCTTTTATCTTTTCCGTTGCCAGATGAATATTTACGTAATTTAATTCGCTGGAAATGTAAAAGATTTCTTTTGCCATCACTCTGACAAGTTTACCTTTTATATCGGCTTTGACGAAAAAAGAAGACGGTTCTGCCGCTTTTTGAAACTCCTCATTGGTTGATCCTTTTCGGATTTTACTCACACAGGAAAGGAAACGTTCATAAGTAAATGGCTTGAGCAGGTAATCGACGGCACCAGTCTCAAATGCTTCCGGGCCGAAATTCCGGTGAGAGGTCGTGAAAACGATCTTTGATTGTTGCGGAAGCATTTTGGCCAGGGAAAGCCCGTGGAGTTGGGGCATCTCCAGATCAACGAAAATGATGTCCGGTGCGGAAGAGGATGTAGTTAATTGTTCGAGCCCGGTTAACGGGTTAGTGGTCGATCCGGCCAGTTCCAGACCGGGCGTTTTGCGGATGTAGTCAGTCAGCAAGTCTACAGCAAAAAATTCATCATCGATCACATAAGCGCTTATAGTCATAATTCGATGTGGAGTTTAGTGGTAAATAACACACCCAACCTTTCCGTGTTGAGTTCAAAGCGGTTCGGATATGCATAAGCCAGCCGGGTCCGAATATTTATCAATCCGCTGCCCCTGCTGTGTTTGCCCGGTTGAGTCAAGCTAGTATTGACCGTTTTAAAATTTAGGATACCCCCCGGTGAAATATTTAGTGCAATGACAGCGGAATTATCCTGGAAGTATCCGTGAACAAACATATTTTCAACTAGGGTCAGTAATACAAGAGGAATTATACGATAGGATCCAGGTTCACCCGAAAGCACGAACTTAACATCGAGCGGATAGTCGAATCGCAATCGGTTCAATTCAATTAAGTTTCGAATTTGTGCCATTTCATCGACAAGTAGCATCTTATTATCTTCCGGACGATCCCTCAGACTAAAATCAAGCAGTTCCGTCAGCAATTGAATCGCGCGTCCACCACGGGGCGATTGCTTGTAAACCGTACTATAAACGAAATTTAACGTATCGAATAATAAATGTGGTTTGATCTGCTCTTGAAAAAAAGCATGACGAACTTCTTCAGATTTTTTCCTGAGCAGAAAATTACGCAGAATAAGCCAGTACGAGCTGCCAGCAAGGCTGTAGAAAACGCTTCGGACGAAATCCATCATGATGATTTGTCTTAATAGCCTGGCGTTTTTCCAAAAATAGATCCTTCCATCGCTAAGCCAAAATTCACCAATTGTTTTTAAGCAGCTGAATAAAAAAATTGATCCAATCATCATGCTGGCCGCCGCTAAGTAACGCGGTTTTTCGTTGTCAAGCGAATGGTTTAGTAAACCTACCTGTGTGTAGAAAAGGGTGATATTAAGCGCGTAAAATACAAGCGTCTGAGCTGAAAATTGATAATCGACGGATACGATATAAACGGCCAATTGCTCATAGATGATATAGATCAACCAGCATAAGATATGTATGAAGAAATGGTAATATTTGAATTTTTTTGACGGCATAGGTTTAGGTAACAGCATTATTAGTATAGACAAAACAGCATTTCATGTAAAAGATTTGTCTGGTTTTGCGCTTTAAAGTAATATAGTAAAAACAAATAAATATTATGAAAAATTCAAAAGAATCTTTGCCGCAAGCGCAAATCAAAACCATGTACAGGTATGCATCAGCTTCACCTCATTTTATGGCGGATACAACCATATCATCGGGGACAGATAATACTACCACATGTACGACTGTTTTGACGACTACACGTTTTGGCCATCGATAAGAGATTTGCCTGATGTTTTACAATGAATTAAACGCTCTGGATAAATTGGGCAATGCGCTTTCTGGCGTTCATGCATGCAAAACCAGTATGCCGGAGGAACCGCAGACCACCATTTATCCTGCTATTGTAAAACACTCCAGCGAAGCCCGGGAATCCTGGGCTTTCGCTGTTTTTAACGCCGGAGATGATGCAGCTGTTAGACGATTCATCAGTTATGAAATGATGCTGCTCTATAAATATGAAAAAACTTGCTCTTCGGGAAACATTGATAGTGGCATTAAAAAGATGTTAGCTGATTTGTCCCGATACTTGTATGATCATTACGCTCATTTTCTTTTGTCTGACACGAAGCTACCCTTATCCTTGGTCGAGAGCGTCATTTCCGCTTTAATGTGTAGGATAGATTTGGTTCAAAAAATATTCGGATCGCAAATTAAAGATGAGCCTTTGAAATCTCTGATTTTAAACCAGTTTAGGGAGATCAGAAATTTGCAATATACCGGAGACCCCAAAGCAGGAGAACTGGTTTATGCGGAAAGATTTGTCCATGCGTTAGAACAAACCGTTCGAAACGAAGCAAAATCATCGACAACAGAAACGGTCATTGAAAAATTAGTAGAATTTAATTTTAACAATATTCAATTCTTTCTCTATCTGGAAGACATTACGCGACAACTGCTCGTAGGTCAGACGATTAACGATCAGCTTGCTGAATTAAGGCGTCAAAAACGAAAATATGATTACCTAAAACCAGAAGATGCTTATTCCCATAAATGGAAACCGATCGGCGAAATGATGGCTACTTGGATAACTGAAGAGATCGTAAGAATTAGTGCCGCCGCCCAAAGTGAGGCTTCGACTCCGGTTTCCGCAACAGAAACCCTTGGCTTTAACTTGTCTGTCGCCCAGCTTGCCTGCCTGACCAAAGTTTTTTTCAAGGCTGACATCTATCTTTCCAACATCACATGGGTATTAAACTGGTCCGCCCGCTATTTTCATTCGAAACAACAACCGCACATCTCTGAAATAAGCTTTAGCAAGCATTATTACAGCGTTAGCCAAAGAACAGCTTCACAAATATTGAATCTCTTGCAAAAGATGTGTTCCATCATTAAAAAGGATTATTTTCCCCTGCTTGCTGTAATAAGTGCAGTGCATCTATTGATTTAAGGTAATGACCTAACTCGCTCAGCCAATGGTAGCTAAAGCCCTCTCTTGCCATCATATTTTCCGGCGAAACGGGAAAAATATCTGATAGAGTACCGAACCCCATTTTTTTACTTGCAAGGATGAAGTCTTCGCTGAATGGCAGCTTATGTAAAGATTTTTCTAATAATGCCTCGCTCCTGAAGTTCATAAACTAAAGATACAAATAGAGCATGTATGCGTCAACAAAAAAGATGGATATAGCTTTATTTCGGCTTAGTGATAAATGTCAAGGATGATATTGCCATTGCCGCCATGGGTAGACGCATCAGGGAGCTCAGAATCTCCCGGAATTTATCACAGGAAAAGCTCGGAAATCTAGCCGGGATTGCCGTCTCACAAATCGGGCGAATCGAACGGGGTGAAATCAATCCCACCTTAAGCACGCTTGTCGTTATTGCTGATGCCTTGGGAGCCACAGTGCAAATTTTGTGATCTCTTAGATCGTAATATCGTTGAATACTAAAATTGCTGGATAGCCGGCCCCCTGTTCTCCGGTTATTGGCGTTCAACACATAAAACGCATTTACCATAATACCATCCTAGTCGAAAATAAATCATAGCCATCCCGAATTGATAATCAAAGCTCCACTGTAAGAGAGATTTTCTTATAAATAACAACAAGGATTGTTTGCTCAAATGTTTAAATCATTCAATACGTATACTCTACGAAATGACCAGTTCCAGCATTTTAATAGCCTATGCACAGACGGCTCAAATGCGCTGCCAGAAATTATTCGGTTTTCCTCTTTCGCAGCTTTCTTCTGTACCTAATTTCTGGTGTTATTGTTGCAACAAGCAGGAAGATAAGAATCAAAGTTTTCATTTATTACATTAATATATCTTCTCAAGTATTATCATCTTCATGTGTACTAACGTGCGCTTGAGCTTTGTAAATCGATTTTTGAATCAACAAGGTAACGCGCTATAAATGAAGTGCTTGTTGTTAATGGATATTATCACGTGTATTTGCGCATGCCTATTGTGCCCAGCTTAGCAACTGCTATGTTATACATAGATTAATGAGCTGTTCAAATTTCACATTTAGTTACAAATACTTTGACGATTTCGTGTATAATGGGCGATTAAATCCGGCTATTTCCTAAATGCAGGCCAAACCGGGACAAAATTTACCCGAAAACAATATTTTGCTTTAATTAAACATCGTTTAGGGTTAATTTTGACGAAAAAAATAGAGTCACCACCTATTCCTTTCACAACAATTATTCATACAGATAAAGGTGACTCTCGTAAATAATCCAATTATTGATTCTTCTAAATTTTTCTTTATAAAGATTATTTGTGATTCGCGCTTTATCTAAAATTATATAAAATAGTTCTTCTGCAGACCTACTGTTACGAATATTATCCAACGTTTTTGAATTCTAAATTAATTTATTGCTCATAAAACGTTAACAATGATGCGGTTCGATATGTTTTTTGATTCAAGAGAAACCTTTTACAGCTGCCCGGCGTAGAAAGCTGTAACTATTGATTAAAAATTCCCCCAAATGATTAAAAAGTTTTCAAAGAGCTTTTTGGCCGCAGTTTGTGCAGCCAGCTTAGTTTTACCATCTTGTAAAAAAGATTCGTTAAGCAGTCCCGAGATCCCGGCAGTAGATGCGACCATCAGCACTGCTTCCTTTGCAAGCTCCGCCACATCGGCCCCGATCAATTCATTTACGTTGGGTATCAACGGTCACCCGCTTGGTGACCTCGCCTACCTGGGCACACCGGCAGCAGACCAGATCAGCATGATCAAAAACATGGGCATGGGTATCTACCGTATCGGTATCCTGTCAACAAGCGATGGTACCTGTACGGTTCCAAAAGTATTGCAGCCTTTGTTAGACGCAGCCAACGCAGGCAAGATCACCTTGCTGCCGATGCTTACCCCAAGGACCATGGATTTTAAGGATTCAGAAACTACAGCCTACAGCAAAGGCAAAACACTGGGTGCAAACTTTGCAGCCAAATACGCTTCAACGTTCAAGTACTACGATATGGGTAACGATTTGGATGTGAAAACGATCCTTGGCGGCAAGGATGGCCGCTCAACAGAAGATTACAATCAAAGCAAACTGCGCATCATGGCAGCCTACCTTAAAGGCATGAGCGATGGTATCCATGCCAGCGATCCGGATGCACAAACGATGATCTCTGCCGGTTGGGTACACTGGGGCTTTATCAAATACTGCGAAAACTACGGTGTAAAGTTTGACATCCTGGCTTATCACTGGTATTCAGATATGGAAGCAGCGATCAAACGTGCCACCTCGATGAAGATCAGCGATATCACGGTAACCTTGAACGGTCTTTTTCCGGGCAAACCGATCTGGATCACCGAGACCAATGCCAGGCCGGATGTAAATAACCTTAACGTTTTTGAAGGCGATCAAAACACTTTCCTAACCAGCTTTGTCACCAAATGTAAAGCCAACCCAACAGTAAAGGCGGTATTGGTATACGAATTATTTGACGAGCCATACAAAAACAAAGATGAGAAACATTACGGTATCGCCAAATGGGCATTACCATACACCAAGTCGTTGAATAAACTGGTAGCAAACACATTCGTTAAGCTGCACTTGAACCCATCAGAGGATACTGAGGCAGGAAAACCGACTACTCCGGCTAACCCGACAGCACCGGCAACGCCAGGCGTACCGGTAGTTACCGACTTGCTTACCGACCTGCTTGGTTTTACCAGCACAAAACCGCAATTGGTAAAAGTAGCAGCCGGAATCAATTACTATACTGACAGGGATTACCAGATCAAATCAGCACCAAGCTATCTGCTGGATGCATCGCTGATCAAAACAGCAAACAACGATAAAATAAGCAAGCTGAACTCGTTCCTGTCATTCAAGGTAAGCAAGGCAGCAACAGTGTACGTAGCTTATGACCCGCGTGGTGCAAGGATACCAAGCTGGTTGCAAGGGTTCACCAAAACAAGCGATAAGCTGGGTGTAGATGATCCTAAAATTGCCAACCTTACCGTATACAAAAAGGATTATTCAGCAGGCACCGTAACCCTTGGCGCTAACTTAGCCGGTAATGCATTAGGCGCGCTTTGCCAATACGTAGTAATGGTGAAGTAATTAAGAATAATATATCATCAACAATGAAGGTCATTTGTTTGTACAAATGACCTTCATTGTTTTAGGTAGTGTCGATTACTTGCCGGTAACAACCAATTGTGATTTGTTATCTGGTGCCGCTTTGCTATTGCTGTTAACAAAAGCGTTTTTATTGGCGGCATCCTTTACAATTAAACTTCTGAAGCGCTATTGTTCGTCATTTGATTTTTAATCAATTTAGTAATGTCAAACTCCACGAATCTATATTCCCTATTTATCGTTGCAGTCACGGCAGGTGATGGTTTTCGATCGTGCAAAAGCAATTGATATTCTCATGTAAGTAAGAACGGTGTAGAAAAAGTAAGCTGTAATCCAGGTCATTAAATATCTCTATTACCGATCCAAAATCCAGCGGTTGTCTTCACTCCTGATAACGTTGTTTAGACGTTTTGAAAACTTCTTAAAATCCTCATGATGAGTAATTAATCGTAAGGGCGAAAAAACTCAGATCAGCAAATGAAATGATATAGGCAGTTCGGAAGCGATCAACCCATGGCCTTGATAATATAAATAGTTATTTATGCTTGGCTGGGTTTTGGTATATGCTTTATTGAAATTTGGATACCTATGAACAAACACCAGGGAAAAATCATTGAGTACATTGTCAGAAAGAATGGCTATAATATCAGCGACCTCGCCAGGGAACTTGGCATAAATCGGAGAAGCGTTTACAATTATTTCGGTAATAATACTGTAAAGAGCAGCGTCATTATTCAGATAGGTAGTATCATCAGACATGATTTCAGTACAGATTTCCCGGAGATTTTTAAGTCTGAAGACTTTAAAGCAACAGTGGTTTCTCAAAAAGTGGTTTTTAAAGAAGAGGCTAAAAAGAGCAAGAACTTTACAAAGAGAAGTATATTGCCTTACTGGAAAAATATAATATGTTGTTAATCGAGCAGTGTAACGTCGATTAATATCTAAATTTACAATTATAGCCTGTCGGAGAATTTAACCGACACTTAAAGTTAGAGCTGCAATGTGTAGAATAAAGTGCCCAAAATGAGAAATATTTTACACATTAAGTCCAATTCCTCAACCACTTTCATTTCTCTTCAATTAAATTTATCCATTTTTTACCAAAGTGCTCTATTTCTTGAAGTTCAAGATAGGATCAACGGATTTATCTAAAACGCATATGGGCCCTGATGGCTGGCACAATTTTTAAAACATGTTGATAGCGGTATTTAAAAGCAAATTTACATGAAATCGGACCAGTGAGTTGGACAATAGTATCAATCCTGTTATTTACTCGATCACAAGGAACCGGATCTCCACAAATCACCCACAAAGAGTTGACTTTGGATTACAGATACGCAGTAAACTGGTTGTTGAGTAAGGGTACAACCAATTTTTGCTACTGACATGGATATCACAACCGGAAAAGGTTCCCGCTTATTAGCAATCTAACAGGCGGCATCTCTAATGCCTTAGAATAAAATATTTCCCAGCCTTTTCCCGGTATAATTATACAGATTTGTTACAGGATTGCTGCTACAACGTCTAAACGATTGCATATCTTAGTCATATCTCACAATACACTCATGAAAATTACCTTTTGGAAAGCGATCATGCTGCTGGTCGCCATAACAGGATGCGCCCAGTTCGCTCAGGCTCAAGCCCAAACTGAGGACCCAAATATGGGCATCATCCCAGCCCCCGCATCTGTACAAAAAACTGATGGCACATTTGTGTTTAGCAAACTAACGCAAATAAAAGCGGACAACCCGAAAGACAGGTCTGTGTTGTTTTTAAAAGATTTCCTGCTGAACAACCGCCATTTTAATAATAAGCTGCGTAAGTACAACCCTAAAACCAAGGTCACTAAAGGCACAACGCTGGTTTTAACTTCGGCAGGTGCAAAAGCATTGCCAGCCGAAGGGTATAAGCTGACCATTACACCACATCGCATTACTATTGTTGGCAAGGGGGCCGGCCTGTTCTACGGTATACAAACCTTTATGCAACTGTTCCCGGTTGCCACATCCGGCACTGAAAAGTTTCAGTGTGTGACCATTGAAGATGCCCCTCGCTTTGGCTATAGAGGGAGGATGCTGGATGTATCGCGCCATTTCTTTTCCGTACCGCAGGTAAAAAAAGTGATAGAGATGCTGGCTTATTACAAGCTCAACACCTTTCACTGGCACCTGGTTGACGGGCAGGGCTGGCGTATTGAGATCAAAAAATATCCAAAACTTACCCAGGTAGGCGGCTTTAGGCAGCAAACCCTATTTGGCACCAACCGCGACTGGCCCGATAGCCTGAGCTATGGCGGTTATTATACCCAGGATGACATACGCGATGTGGTAAAATTTGCTGCAGACAGGTTCATTAACATAGTACCAGAGATCGAGATGCCCGCACATTGTGAGGCGGCTTTACGGGCCTACCCGGAGTTAAAATGCGAGCAACCGGCAGATAGCAAAACCAACGCCCGTGCCTTTAACAATCTTTTCTGCCCTACCGAAGAAACGTTTACTTTCCTGGAAAACGTGATGACTGAGGTGATGGAATTGTTCCCCGGCAAATACATTCATATTGGTGGCGACGAAGCGGGTAAGCAACCCTGGAAGGAATCGGCTTTTGTGCAGAACCTGATGAAGGAGAAAGGCTTTAGAAGCGAAGACGAGGTGCAGAGCTATTCTATCCAGCGGATGGAGAGATTTATTAATTCAAAAGGCCGCAGCATCATCGGCTGGGATGAGATACTGGAAGGCGGCCTTGCCCCCAACGCTACCGTAATGAGCTGGACGGGCGAGGAAGGTGGTATTGCAGCAGCCCGCCAACACCATAACGTGATCATGACGCCGCAAACCACCGGAAACTACTTCGACCATTATCAAAGTGGCTCGCCTCAGGAGCCCGTATCATTTGGCCGTTACGCCACACTGGATGAAACCTATAATTATGATCCGGTATCGGAAGAATTAACGCCTGATGAGCAAAAATATGTGATAGGTACACAAGGTAACCTATGGACGGAGTATGTACCTACCGTTGCCAAGCTGCAGTACCAGATCTTCCCGAGGCTCTTTGCCTTAGCTGAAGTGGCCTGGAGCAAACCGGAGAATAAAAATTACGATAACTTTGCTAACGTGCGCCTGGCCAAGCATTTTGCCAGGCTGGATGGCATAAATTATAACTATCGCGTGCCGACCGCTTTGCCGGTTTTGGATACGGTATTGATCGGCTCAAAATTTACCTGGTCACCAAGATCGGTAGTACCGGGCGCAAAAATTTATTACACCCTGAACGGACGAGATCCGCTGGACACAGACCTGGAATACTCAACACCCGTAACCATTATGATCCCTGCCGGTGAAAAACGCGAGTTTAAAACAAGGGTGATCACCCCATCAGGCAGAAGAAGTATTGCAACAAGGGTGCTGATGGTTAACCGGTCATTTATTCCGGCGGTTAATTACGCTGCTGGCAAACCCGGTTTAAGCTACAAATTTTATATAAACACTTTTGCCACGCCGGACCAGTTGGATTTTGTCACCACCAAGGATTCTGCTGTAGTTGCCCGGATAGATGCCGATCAGTTCCGTAAAGACAATCCCAATTTTGGAGTGGTGTATACCGGCTATTTAAATATCGCCGCAGAAGGTGCGTATAATTTCACCCAGGCCAACTATTCAGATTACCAGGTTTATATCGATGGTGAAAAAATAACCGAGGCCGAAGGGATGCTACCGCTGGCAAAAGGTTTCCATCGCATAAAAGTAAAATATATTTCAAACCCGTCTGTGCCGGTACCGGGTGCTTACCGCACAAGACAAACTCCGTTTAAGGTCTATATCACATCGCCGGATGGTTTGAAAAAGGAACCGGATCCAGCAGCCTTATTTAATTAACACCGGCTTTCAAAGGCAGGTAGGGTAAGCTAAAGCGTTCATGATTGAAGATCATCTCCCGCCAGGTCCAGAACTGCCAGGGTTTTATTTTGAAGGTTCGGTATAATTTATTGTCCGCTTTTTCATCCTGGGGATTTTTATCTAAATACCAACGATACAAAGTTTTTGCCATCTTGAAATCATGCCCTCCTGATTCTTCAGTAAAGGTAAACTTGTTGTTATAGTTCCGGTAGGTGTAGTTATCTGCCATCAGAAAGGCCAGCGGCGTGATGTTAGAGAGAATGATCAGGCATAACAGGAGAATAATGATTTTTTTCATAAGGTATATCAGTTACAGGGTCCGTGGTTAAGGGGTACGGTTCCGCCGTTTACGTTTGCGTTGCCGGTGCTGCCTACCTGGCGGATCGAAAGACCCAGGGCGGACGGCATCATCCCGCTCGTGCCCAATCCCATGTTTCCTGTCGGATCCGGCAATTTGATACCTCCTTTGAGGCAGGCCTCGTTGACAAAACTCGTACAATTATATTGCGTAAGATCATAGATCTTTGGCGGATCGCTGAGAAAGTTGATGATTTTAGAGAACTCCGAAGCGATCACGGTATAGGAGATGCTGACCGTGTAGGAAAGACCGCTATTGTCCAGGATCTTTGAAGGGGCATGCATTTTTTCTTTCCCGGTCGCGTCAGGGTAAAAGCCGATGACCTGTGTGATCGACTGACCGTTATACGTTTTGGTCAAGCCAATCGCGGTGTGACCAACAGAATTCGAACCAATATTAAATGGAAGACCGGGAGCAGGTTCCTGCACATAAACAGTTATCGTCATTTTGGAGCCCGCATCCGGAAGGCTTTGAAAACACTTCATGTAGGATTTGGGATCGATCTTATTATTATTTTCGCCGGGGAGGTTCGAGACCGGTGGCGCTGTCCCTGCGGCTCCGCCCCCGCCCCCGCCGCTTCCGGTGAAGTCACCGCCGGATGTGAATCCACCGGAACTACCGAAGTTATCGTTAATCGTGGCCGGGCTGGAAATTCGTTCGGAATAAATGACAACTTCTCCTTCGCCATTGATATAGTTGTGGTCATGCCAGCCGTCGATCCCGGGTATCGGGGCAACTTTCATCACCGTAACCTCCCGTTGCAGTTGAGTCTTGTTGGACGAAGGTTTGATTTCTCCGGTTAACGTCCCATTTTCATATACCAGTCCTTTTTTCAGCCGGTAGTGGAGATCGTAAAAAAACACGCGCCCGCTAAAATCTTTTCGTTGAATAATCCCGTGAGTTTGGAGATACAGTCCGTCGGGAATGATCTCCAAAATATGGCCTGAAAGCGTATCGTTTTGATTCTTTTCGATGAGTAATTTCCGGTAACCGGTTTGATAATTGTTATTGAAAACTTGCCCATTTAATGATACCAATCCGTAGTCAAGTTTGCCGGTTTTTTCACCAGTATATTTATCCCAGTCAATCTCAAGTTTAGAGATTGCATCTACAGAATCAATCGAGTAAGTTTTCACTCGCGCGTGATCGGTCTGCTGAAGCTGCTGTCCGAACCAATTTTGGGCTTCCTTGCGGTTAAGGCCTGATGGGCTGGTTTCAATGAAAGGACTTTCCTCTTTACGGCAGGATATCATAGACGCCACACAAAAAAAAGCGACAAAGCAAATCGTAATTTTATGGTTAACAGGTGTCTGCATAGGCGTGATATCAGGTGTATAAATTGATTTAAATCAAAACGGACTTTTTCGAACGAACCCTGCTAAGGGTTTCGGGGGTCATACCGAGAAAACTGGCCACCTGGCTCAATTTCGCATTCAACAGGATCTGAGGATAGGTTTTAAGCAGCAACTGGTAACGGTCCGCAGCAGAAAGCGTACGGGTAATTGTGGCGCGTTCTTCGGAAAGCATATAGTACTTTACGGTCACTTTTCTACCGATAAAATTATATTCCGGAAAGTCGGCGTAGATGGATTGCAGCTGATTCCAGCTCATGGACAGGAGCTCGCTGTCGGTCAGCAATTCAATATATTCCATGGCAGGTTGCTGCGTATAAAAGCTGTAAACCGAGATCATGAGGTCTCCTTCTCCCATAAACCACGTTGTACATTCTTTATCGCCATTGATGTGAAATGCCCTGGCAAATCCTTTATTGATGAAGTAGATCTTTCTGGAGGTATCTCCCTGTTTTAGGAGCAAATGTCCTTTCGGATAGTTCTCTTCACGCAAGGTCTCTCTGAAACGCTGGTCTAGGGCGGCACTGAAAGGGGCGATAAAGTTTAGAAGTTGAAGTAGTTTTTCTGCATTCATATTTTTTGATTTAAATCAGTTGTATGAAAACGCTATAAAATTACCTTGCAGTTAAAATTCTTAATATAATTAACTATTGGTTATGGTGTTTTATTGTTTTTCATAAAAAATATTTACAGGAACCTTATCTATTACGCATGGAAAGTACTGATTACCCATTTGGCAGATTGGATCTCATCATTGCAAATCTGGCGAATCTGCCCTTAAACAATAGGTTAACAACTAAGGATAGCGAAAAACTGGACAGTGCAGTAAAAGCAGAATTAAATCAGATCTATTTCCGTTTAAAGTCAGAAATTTTCAGGAGACATTATTTGAATGATTCCAAGGATATTATTAGGGCTTATCTGACTAATATTAATTATTTAGCGGTTAATGCCCAAAAATTGATGGCAACAGACTGGGAAAATAAACAACTTGGAAAGATTATCAGGCCATTGCTGGAAGGTCTGGAAGCGCTTCGTGATGAAATCTCCACGAGATTTGTATCAGTTGAAGTCAATAACGGTAACTCGGCAAAGCCAACATCCCGACAGGTTTTTAAAATACTTTGCCATTTAAGCGTAGACCAGATCGGACTTCTGTTAAAGGCGGCCGATGAGATCCAGTTGATCTCAGCACGATCTTTTAGCCAGGTGCTGCAAACCATCGTTCCCTATCTGTCAACGGAAAAAATGGAAAATTTCTCCTGGAATAGTGCAAGGTCAAGTACTTACAAAATGGAAAACATCGATATTGGAGTTGTTTTGAAAGTCTTGGAAAGCCTGGCGGCAAAAATCAGGAGCTATAATTATTAATCAATCATTTTGTTGCCGGGAAAACGATTAGGAGGCTTTTAAATCAGTTCAATATGTTGGGGGACGGCCTCAAAGAGGTAAAACAGTAAGTTCTTATCGCATGGTTTCCTGCGTAGTGTATTCATTATGACGCTTATTATCATCGAAGCATATTAAGCGCTCTTTGTTCATTAGTGCGGGTTACATCAAATTTTTGGAGTAAACCGCCGTTTAGAACTATTCATGCGTTTAATGATTTTGAACGTTTAGGGCTTTCATTACCTTCAAAATAAATTTTATTGCAGTTGCAATTAAAAAATCTGACTCTTGTCAATAATGAACGCCCCAAACACTCGCTGTTTGAGGCGTATATAACCTGAATATTATCACACATAACCCCTTTGTAACATGTGATACTACAATATAAGAATAATTTATTTCGCCCCGCATGTCATTAGTGATGTCACTGATTTGATTGTATCCCTAAATGAAGTTACGCACAGAAAGATCTTAGGGCTTTTACCGAATTCATCAAAGCTCGCTGCGTTATCTGGTAAATAGCGATGTGTTACCTTGTTTCTGCTGCCGGCTGAACGGCCGGGCTTACAGAAGTGTTGCTCTGCATTGATAAAATCACGCCATGATCAGCCATGTATGTAATATGGCTATCACAAGACCCTGGGCCGTTGGCAAATTGAAGCTCCGTCATGATATGATTACTCATTCGCTATTAAATTCAGTAATCAATAGTTATGTTCCGTGATAGGCCCGGAGTGCCCGGGCAGATAATGTTCCGCGTGCCGTCCAAGATGTGATTAGCGTTCTTTTGCGCCTTGCTCTTTTCGAACGGAGCGCCGGCGAGTACGGCACTAGTGTACGAGCGGTGCTCGCCATCTATATCCTGACTTGGTTACAGGTGACAAATTATACTTTGCCATCTAAGCGCTTACGAGATCGAACTACTCCTGAAGGCGGCCGGCTTACTTGCATTTCAGCAACTCAACGTTTTACTGTTCGTTTTTCAACAAATGTTCGTAAAGATCAAAGTCTACCTTTTTCATCATCCAACCCGTTGCTTTCATACTTTCGTTTACGTTTGAACATATCCTGACCAAATCGGTAAGTAAAAGCAATTCCGAACCTTCGTGTATCGCTTTCTGATCGTTGCGTATAATTCGCTTGTTTCAAATCAACTGAGTAATTGTTGTAGATCCAGGAATGAAAAATGTCATCCGCATTTAGCCGGATGCTTCCTTTGCCGTTCAGTATCTTTACCTGGATGCCTGCATTGGTGCGGAACATGGCATGCGTGTAAGCCTGTCCATTGAGGTCACTGCTGATATAGTAGCCAAAGAGCTCAGCGCTTACTTTTTTACTAATGGTGAATTGATTTTGCAAGCCGCCACGGATAACTGCGTTTCTAGGGTTCAGCGGCGTACCATCGACATCTCCGCTTAAGCCCATTCGAGCTATCTGCATATTCAGGTCCATATTCCACCATTTATATGGGGATACAGATGAACCTATGTTGAGGATATACATAAAGCCTCTGCCTATGTTTTGCGGTTTGTTGGTGTAAATATTGCCGGCTACGGAGGTGGTTCTGAAAATGACATCAGTAAAACGGTTATAACTCAAACCCAACCTTAATGCCTGCCTGAATTGGTATTTCAGTTCGTAACGGTACTGGTATTGCGGCGTGAGCAAAGGGTTACCCGATGTATAAGAATATTGATCATGCACGAATGTAAATGGATTAAGCAACTGGTAATTTGGCCGGTTAATACGGCGTGTTACACTGAGGTTGAAAGATTGCTTGCCCAAAGTATCCAGTTTGTAATTGATGTAGAGGCTCGGGAAAAGCTGCGTATAATTTTTGGTGAAGCTTGTTTCCTTAACTTCAGCATTTCCTAATTGTGTGCCGGTGGCATGCGTATTTTCTGTGCGTAAGCCTAATTGTACCCCCCAGTATTTCCAGCCTTTTTGCGCATTTATATAGGCTGCGTTAATGTTCTCCGAATATTTGAAATGATTAGACTGGCTGTTATCAATTGCGGATATCTGGCCAATGATATGGTAATAATCAGTCTGGTTATCATTGCTTACAAAGCTTGTTTTTACGCCGGCTTCGAATTTGGCGTTTCCCTTCAAAGGACGTACATAATCGGCCTTAGCATTGTAAACGCGTATGGATGAAGGGACATGATAAAAGAACTGTTTATCAGATAATATGGCTCCGGATGTACCGAAAGTATAATTATCAAGCGTTTGCGCATTGCGTGTATGATAATTCAGGTAATTGGCATCCATGGTCAGCTCCTGACCGCTTTTGCCAAGCTTTCGGCTCAGGTTAATATTCGCGCTCAGGTTTTTGGCATTCTCTTTTGTCTGCGTACTACCCGCGCCGGTGCTGTCCAATAGAACAGGGTCAAAGGTCTGGCTCTGATAGGTATAGTTATTTCTTTGGTTAGTCCTGTTGTAGTTGATCTGTGCGCCAAGGGTGGTGTTATCAGTTATGGTATAATCCAGGCCTATCATACCGTTTGCACCGTTCTGTCTGTTGCTGCTGTTATTGTCAAGGATGATCCTCGAGCTTAATGCCGATTGCTCATCATAAAAATATCTGTCATAACTTTCTTTGGTGTAACCGTTATCTACGTTATAAGAGAAATTTCCAAAGATATTAAGCCTTTTGGTGTTGTAGTTAAGGTTTAGATTGTTGTTGTTTTTGGCGTACTGGCCCTGCGAGTAACCTGTCTGGATGTTTCCTGTGAAGCCGGCGGTTCTGTTCTTTTTCATTTTAAGGTTGATGACTGCATTACCGGCAGCGTCATATTTCGCTGGCGGATTATCCATGAGCTCTATTTTATCTAAAGAACCGCCCGGTAAAGATTTAAGATAGGTGGTAAGGTTTTGACCCGAAAGATAGGTTTGTCGCCCGTCAATCAATATCATTACACCGCCTGTGCCGTTAAGGGTGATCTCACCATTAGCGTTTATCATAACACCAGGCGTTTTCTCCAAAACATCAAGACCATTACTTGTTGCGCTGCTGATCATGGCATCAACGTTTACGATGGTCCGGTCTATTTCTGTCTGTATCAGCGGGCGTTTGGCGGTCACCGTAACTTCGGCCAGTTTCTGGATCCTGGCCTCGACCATTATTATCGGTTTAAGGTTGATCTGTTTTGTATCCGCCAGGATTACAGCGCTCCCGTATGGCTGATACCCCATGGCTGTTACTTTTAACAAGTAGCTTCCGGGCATCAGATCTGTAAAGTTAACGCGGCCGTTAGCATCACTGCTCCCGGATTTAACGCCTACAGAATCGGTTGTTTTCAGAAGGCGCACTGTTGCCCCGGGCAAGGCGTTGTGTTGCGAATCATTAATGGTTAACGTTATTGCCCCGTTGCTTCGCTGTGCGTAGGCAGCTGAGCAAATAACAAGGCTGATCAGTATGACAAGTATTGCTTTCATGATGATAAATGTGATGCGGTGAACAATAATGAAAGCGAATATTGGTCTTAGAACGGCTCTGATAAAGATTTTATGTTGTACCTTGGTTTTTGGGTGATGGAAATACTATCAGCGGTGTTAAAGTGTTTCGACATCGGATATCAGCAGTTTGAATACCAATTTTTGTGGTATAGCCATCATTCTTTATTGTAGATTCCAAAACGCTGAGATTTGATATTCTAATTATCCGCGATATGGTCACCAGCAAAATGCTATCATCAAAAAATGTTTTTTTTGGCAATAACCTTTATTTCTTTGTTGCAGTAGCCTGCGGCGGTCTGCTCTTTGCACCCATAGATGCTTATGTTGCATCTATCGGCATCCACGAAGACGAAGCTGTCGCTACGGCTGTGTCTGTCACTTTTATGCTGGCTGTTTTCGCAGGCCGTTATATCGTACAAGTTTGGGCAAGTAAGCTCACTGTTTTGCCCAAGGTTTTTTTAGCTGGCGTTGCTATAACCTTGCTGGTTTGCGGGATCTGGATCTTTTTCCATATCTACTTCGCATTTGGCAGGCGTTCAGGCATGGTGGCTTGGCTGCCCTTTACTTTGATAGGGATCGCGTCCGGTGCGCTTGTTAAGGTAATTCATGCGGTTACACAAAACCAGCTGCGGCAGGCACAGGGCGAAGCGGCCCATAATAAAAGCGAGTTGCATCTTCTGCAGTCGCAGTTAAGCCCTCACTTTTTGTTCAATACGCTGAATAATGTGTATGGGTTATCTCTTACTGACCATCAAAAGGTGCCGTCCCTGCTGCTTAAGCTCAGCGAACTGCTTCGCTATTCCGTATATGATGTGGGTGAAACTTACGTGCGGTTGGCCGATGAAATGGTTTATATCAATAATTACATTGCATTTGAACGTTTGAGGATTGGAGATAGGCTGTCATTGACTTTAGATATGGAAGAGATGGTAGATCCTGAGATCAAGATAGCACCAATGCTGTTGATCGTTTTCCTGGAGAACGCCTTTAAACATTCTAAAAACACTTCCGGCGGCCAGATATTTATTCACATCAGTCTCAAAACCTGGGAAAATTCAATTTTGTTTTCGGTTAAAAACACCTACGGGAGCGATGCCGAAGCTAGCAGCCTGTTTAATGGAAAGAATAGCGGCTTCGGCTTGCAGAATGTAAAGAAGCGTTTGAGCCTGCTTTACGCGGGCGCAAATGAACTGCATATCAGCAAAGATGAAATATTTTATAAAGTTGCGTTACAACTCAAAACAATAAATGGATAAATTCAAATGTCTTATAGTGGATGACGAACCTATTGCGAGGGACATTTTAGAGAACTACTGCAGGCAATTGGGTGGTTTAGAAATTATTGGTGTTTGCAGTAATGCTTTGGAAGCGAAGGCCATTTTGCAAAATCAGGTAGTAGATGTTCTTTTCCTGGATATCAATATGCCGGTATTGGATGGGATCTCTTTTGCGAAAATACTCCGTAACCAACCAAAGATCATTTTTACTACGGCGTATAAAGAGTTTGCTGCAGATGCGTTTGACCTTGCTGCTTGCGATTACCTATTGAAACCGTTTTCGTTTGACCGGTTTATTGTTGCCGTGGATAAAGCAATGGAAAAGCTGAAGCCCGCAAAGTCTGGCCTTTCAAGAACGGAGACCGATAATCCGCTAACAGAAGATTACGTGTTCGTCAAAGCAGATGGCAAGATTTATAAGCTAAAATTCAATGATCTGCTTTATGCGGAAGCGCAGGGAAATTACACTAAGATAGTCAGTATAAATAACATGCTTATGCCAAAAATGGCATTCTCGGCTTTCGAGGAAACCTTGCCAAAAAGTGTTTTCTTACGCATACATCGCTCGTTTATTATTAACAAATCAAAGATCGATCACATTGACGGGAATCGTATTTTTATAAATGGGACGGAGATTCCGATAGGGAGTAATTACAGAGACCAAATGTTACAACAGTTGGGGCTTTTGTGAACCGACAGGGTAATACAGAAGCGGGATTCGAAGATGCCCAATTCTTCCGCTTTAGTTAGTCTTTAAAGGGTCTTTGAATAAGCATAGCCTGAGCTGATAATTCACAAAACTTATGATCGAGATCAATACGATCGCTTCGGAAAACTGGAAAACGATCAGTCCATCACATAAACAATATTCCATAAGTAGTTGTCTGCCCCGACAGCTAGGGTATCTTCGCCAATCTGTTCTGCAGCTTGCTGCAAAACCTTTCTACTTTGCTTCTTTCTGCTCATAGTTCTTTGAATTGATGTTTTCGGTTGGTTTTCCAACGTCCTTCCAAATAGCGATAAGCAGATTTATCAGACGAATTCAGGGATGCTCCAAATTAAATATCAGCTCGAAAGTTGTGCCTTTCCCAATCTCACTTTCGGCACGCAGTTCAATACCGTTTTGCTGTGCGAATATTTTGACCAGCTGCATGCCCAGCCCGATACCTTTCTCGTTAGCGGTTCCGTAGGAAGCCGCGTGAAATCCATTGGTAGTTAGTATATGGTTCAGCGTATGTTGCGACATGCCCACACCATTATCTTGTATGAATAAATGCAGGCGGCTATCTAACCGGTAGAATATCCGGACCCTGCCTTTTGCGTTGGTGTATTTGATAGCGTTGGCGATCAAATTTTGCAGAACGATCCTAACCTGGTCCGCATCGCCGGTAAATGGGGGCAGACTCTGTGGCTCATGGATGATCTCTATCTGTTTTCTTTTAGCGACAATGAAGAGCGTCGCGCTCACCTTTTCGATCTTTTTTGGAAGGTCCAGCTGAACAGGCTTCGTGGTGATCCCACCCAATTGATTCCCTGCCCATAACAATAAGCTGTCCAGCATGGAGGAAGTACCGGCTAACTGGCCTGACATCTGGTCGGCCAGTATGATCAATTCATCGGAACTGATGTCACCGGATTTAAACAATTGCAGGGTGGCCTCCAAACCGGCCAGCGGGCTGCGCAGATCATGGCTGATAATGGAAAATATCCGGTCTTTGGTCTGATTCTCCTTACGGGTACGCTCGTTTTGGCGGTAGATGAGAAACGCAGCGAAAACGATGACCAGAGCGAGCAGGGACACGACGACGATGAATAAGCGGTCGATCTTGCGCTGTTGAAGGCCAATGTTTACCTGCTGGCTTAACCTTTCGTTTTCGAAAGATTTATCTTTCAGGAAAAGACTATTGAGCGCTTTGTCTTTTTCGAGGTTCAATACGCTGTCGCTATACAATTTATAATTCAATAATCGGCGGTAAGCGGTTTTAGCATCACCCTGCTTCCAGTAAGCGATATGGCCAACGGCCAGCGCTTGCGCTGCGTCCCATTTGACATCCGACCGCAAGGCATATTGAAAGGCTATATCTGCAAAACGGGCGGCCTGTGGGTATTGGTGCTGTTCCAAACGGATACGGGCCAAGCCACTGTACGCAAAACTGTTCTCCCAGTTGCTCTGATAGTTTTTATTGTGAATGACGGCGAGGTATTTCCGCTCTGCTAATTGCAGTTCCGCCTTTTTATAATAAGCGTCACCCAGATGATTGGTTGCCATGGCAATCAGGTTAGCTGCCTTTATGCGGGTGCTTAAGTCAAGTGCGCTTTTTAAATAACGGATGGTGCTGTCGGTGTGATGAAGATCGGAAAAACCCAGGCTCAAATTGATGTAGTTGGCCGCCAGTCGCTGCTGATTATTTATGCGTTTATTGATGCTGGCTGCATGCCGGAAAAACTGAATGGCAACATCGGGTTGGCCCTGGGCTAGCCGGATGAGTCCGATTAAGTTGCCTGCATCAGCAAGAGCGGCCTGATCATGCGTTTGTTGTGCCTGGCGGTAAGCTTGCAGCGCACCGTTCAGCGAGCTTACATAATTACCTTCGTTATAATCTTTTTTTACGCCCAGGAGCTGTGCAAAAGTCGGCCCTGCGCAAAATGTCAGTAATAGAATGATCCCGAAGTGTTTTATCCTGGAAACTGGCATGGGGCTAAGATAGGAGTATCAAAAGTTGTTGGGTGTACATAAATTATGCCAGCATGGACCTTTCGTTTGACTGAATAATCTGAGAACCATAGTGTTTTGCCGTAAAAAGATAACATGCCACTAATTGTGCGCAGATACGCTTAAGAGAATTTGTTTGAAAGACAATCCCCGTTAGGTGCAAGATTTTGGTTGGTGGCGGTTATGTTTGGCATTGCGTTTGCCTGGTAGTATCAAAGAAATTATCATGGGGTATTTTAAAACATTTTTTCTCGGGGTCTTCACAGCGTATGGTGTTTATTATATAACCCGGAAAGGGGCCGACGGTCGGTCTATTCTTGATGAGCTTCTGGATAATCCAAGTAGAGTGATGAGTGCTGCAGAAAACGTGGTTATACGGGATACCGTTCACGCAATCAAGGAAGAAATCAGTTAAGCATATTCAGCTTCTTAGCAGGGCGTTATATGAAAACCAAAAGTCCTCCAAATGCTATGCATAAATTTATAGGGTAGACCTTTACATGTTTTCCCTTGAATGGATAATCAAATAGATTGCTTTTGCGCAGCAGTGGTATGGCCGTCAAATGCATTTAAAGATGACGTAGAAAGTTATTTATATGGAATGAATCAAATGCGAATACGAGCTTATCCTTTGCAGATCAAACAAAAATTGGTACCCATTTTGCTACTATTAGATTATAGTAGTAATATAAGTTATTCATTCTGGTTATGGATCAGCCCGATTTCAATCGGGCTGATTTTTTTATATAGGTTTCTATGCCTAGCACAGGTGAGCGACTTAAATGAATGCGCATTGCATCTATATCTTAAAACTTTTATAAGCTGAAATGCAAATAGGCATACACAAAGCCCTTTCTGATGAGTATCCGGCGATAATCAACCTATGGGAAGCGTCGGTTAGGGCGACTCACGATTTTTTGACTGAACGCGATGTCAGTGTGTACCGGTCAATGTTAACGAATTTTTTACCAGAGATGGATATATATAGCGCAATCGTAAATGGATCTCTGCAAGGTTTTATTGGCATCAGCGGCGGAAAAATTCATGCGTTGTTCATCTATCCAACCGCTCGTAGAAAAGGTATCGGGAAATATCTGGTTGATTATGTTGTCAAAGACTTGGAGGTTACACAAGTTGATGCTAATGAGCAGAATAAACAGGCCTTGGGATTTTACGAATATCTTGGTTTCAGAAGAATGGGGAGAAGCGCATTAGATGGTGCAGGAAAGCCCTATCCCATTTTAAATTTGGAACTTGTTATGCCAAGGCTATAGCTTTTTTAGATCAGGAACTGCCAGGTCATCACAGGTTGCTGAGCCTGGTTGGCGTAAGGCGGTGGTCCTGGACCGGCGTTGGAGATATGCAAATTCCAGGCTTTAGCAATTTGAGAAACGCCGGTGCCGGGTTCGGTGTAGACGCGTTGCTCATGAAGCAGTTGTTTTAACAGCGCCGCCACCGAGTCCTGGTGGTCAGCGCTGATACAGGTAATCTCTTTTGCATTATACCTGGGCTAAACCGCCGTCAACGAAGATCTCGGCACCGGTGATATAGCTGGAATCTGCGGAAGCCAGGAACAAGGCGGTGCTTGCGATCTCTTCGGACTCACCGAATCTACCCATCGGTATTTTGGAGATGAAGATATCGCGGGTTTCCTGCGGAACGCCGTCGAAGGTAGCCGTATCAATAGATCCCGGACTGATCACATTGACGCGGATCTTTTGAGGTTCCAGTTCGAGTGTCCATGTACGGGCGAAGGAACGGAGCGCGGCTTTACTGGCACTGTATACGCCCATTCCCGGCAAGCCTTTCACGCCGGCGATGGAACCCGTCATGATGATCGACGCGCCTTTATTCAATAAGGGTAACGCTTTTTGTACGGTGAAAATGGTACCGCGAACATTGACGTCAAACACTCGGGTGTATTCTTCCGGGGTGATGGTATCGATCCCAATGCCCCAGTGGCCGATTCCTGCGCTTGTGTACAATACATCAATATGGCCGTGATCGGCTTTTACCCTTTCAAATAAACGGTCCAGGTCTTCGAAATTGCCCGCGTCACCCTGCACGCCGGTGACGTTGCTGCCAATTTCCTTCACGGCTTGATCTAATTGTTCCTGCCGGCGTCCGGTGATATAAACATAGGCGCCTTCTTCTACAAATAATTTGGCAGTAGCTAAAGCCATTCCGCTGGTTGCGTCGGTGATTACGGCTACTTTGTCTTTCAATTTTAATGACATGATTTTTTGCTTTTTGTTATGAAGCAAAATTGCCGATGATAAGGGGTATTAAAAGATGAGCTTTGTCAAGAAAGCAATTGACAAATGTCAACAGAATGCCCTATTTTTTGTTACGCAGGCGGCTAAGCGTTTCCGGTTTGATACCGAGATAGGAAGCGATCATGGCTTGCGGTGCGCGCAGGGCGAATGCCGGATAACGTTCCACGAAAGTGTGGTATTTCTCTTCTGCGGTATTGCTGATGCTTTCATAAATGCGGTTTTGCGAGGTGATGAAGCTTTTGTTGAGTATTTCGTTAATCATTTTACCAAAGGCCGGGAGTTCGGCCATCAGCCGGTCCATCGTAGTTTTGTCGAAAAGAAGCACTTCACTATCTTCGATTGCATCAATGTTAAATTTGCTGGGTGTTTCGTTTAGCAGGCTTTCCCGGTCACTGATCCACCAATCTTCCATGGCAAAGCGGATAATGTGCTCGTTGCCTTTTTCGTCGACCGCATAGGTACGCAGCAAGCCTTTGGTGATGAAGCAATGGTAAGGCAAATGTCTCCTTCCTGCAAGAGGTATTGGCGCTTGCGCAGCTTTTTCACCTTGGCCGCTGCTTCCAGCAAAGCCAGTTCATTTTCGCTCACCGAAGCATGGCCGAGGACATAAGCTTTAAACACATCAAACATTGCTGCTAAAATAGCAAATTGAACAGTTATCTTTGGCCGATGCTGAAGCTGGATCATTTTATTGCCCTTTCGGATGATGTAAAGGCCAATATTCTCTGATGCGGTAAATTTGAGCAGACCTCTTTGAAGGTGTTCTGTAGATGGAGGGTATCGGCTGGAAATCTTTTTTGCTGAATTGAATGAGGATCGGTCAGCAATAAGATTTCAAGGCTACGCGTTTACTGATTGCGATTTATTAGTGCCCTATCTGGCATGAATCAGATTTGATCAATGAAAAAATATGTATGGAGTGCGCTGGCATTGGGCGGCGCTTTGTGTTTGATTTCCTGGGGTTTGAAAGGCCACCGCGCGATGGCGACGATCGCGCAGAAGCATCTGACGAGTAATACGGCTTATGTGGTATCTGCCTATCTGGGTGGCAGCAGCATGGCGGATGTGTCGACCTGGGCGGACGAGAACCGGGACAGGGCTACCGCACCCTGGCATTTTCTGAATCTGCCTCTGGGGCTGAGCCATGAGCAATTTGTAAAATTGGTCTCCCAAAGCGATGGCAGTGTATATTCGGCCATTGTCAAAACGGAGGCGCAGTTAAAGGATAAAAGTTTAAGCGCCGAACAAAAGAACGAGGCCTTGAAATACCTGATTCATTTGGTGGGCGATGCGCATCAGCCTATGCATGTCAGCCGTAAGGAGGATAAAGGTGGCAACACCATACAGATACGGTTTGATAATAAGGGTACGAACCTGCATTCGCTTTGGGACAGCCGCCTGCTCGATCATGAAGGTATGAGCGAAGCGGAGATTATCAAGGCCTACGACACGGCGAAGCCTGAGCAGATAAAAGCCTGGCAAAAGGACAGCCCGCTGGAATGGCTTTGGGAGAGTTATCAGATCAGCAGCCAGCTGTATGCGGAGATCAAACCGGGACAGGCGATCGATGAGGCTTATTACCAAAAATATATCCCGGTGATCCGTCAGCGGATCGACCGGGCCGGTATCCGTTTGGCGGGTGAGTTGAACAGGCTGTTTAATAATGAACCTGTACCTGCCGTTAAGTTGGCCGCGGCGGTTCAGACTACCGCGCCGGCAGGTTTGGTTAGGCTGGAAGAACTGAAGAACTTTGTGGGCAAAAGCGTAAGTGTGCAGGGCAAGGTTTACAGTGTCAAAGACATTGGCAGTATGGTACTGGCGAATATGGGTGCGGCTTACCCGAACCAAATGCTTACGCTGGCGTTCAAGGGCAAAACGAAAGCTTTGGCTGGTACGCTGGAGGGAAAGACGGTCAGTATCAGCGGTCAGGTAATCGATTATAAAGGAAAGCCGGAAATCATAATAACCACTGCAGATCAGGTGAAAGTGCAATGAATGAGCCGTTTATTTTAGAAATTACTTATCAGAACAAATCGCTGGAGTTTCCAGCGGCTTTTCAGCGTTATGGTTATACGTACAGGATTGCGGTCTCGATCGATGAGCAGCCCTATGTTTTTGAACCGGATGAAGAGGGTCAATACCGTGTGATTGGTGCGCCGCCAGGAGCGCTGCAGGATTTGGGTCTGTTACAGGCTATAGCTGAAAAGCTAGCCAAACTGGGTTAGACGAATGGCTTAGCTTTTTGCCCGGCTTTGCGGTAAAAGACGGTTCTCCTTCGCTTTGTGCGCTGCCGCTCACGCTGCTGCGGTTCACCCGTTTTTAACCGCTGTTGCAAACGCCGCAGTTTTGCTTGCGCTTCGTCAGCGCAAGCGGCTGAAGCCTTCCATGCGCTGACAAAACAACGGCCGTTGCTGTTTTACTCTTTAAGGCTAATTCAGGAATAGAACGTTATGTTGTTTAACAGAAGGTTTCGCTGCTGCGTTCTTCGATGTAGACCCGACCGGTTGAGGTGATGTGATAACCGTAATCAAAACAGAATTTAAAAGGCAGGCCTTCGATCTCGCACTCGCTGGTAAAATATTTTAAGTTAAAGCCTTTGCCCAAGAGATCGATCAGCATATAAGGTTCTTCCTTGTAGGTATCCCACATCATCAGAGTCGTCCGGTTAGCCAGCAAAATTTCATAAAGCTTTTGGAACTCCGGATTGACCGATGCCAGTGTTTCCGGTGATTTGATCACCTCGTCTTTACGCCGGCGATTGTTGTAGGCTGTACGGCAAATATCGTTACAATATTTCCGGTCGTCCCTTCCGGGACCTAAGGGTTGTCCGCACTCCAGGCAGGTTTTTTCGTTCGTTATTTCTGTTAAGTCACTCATGCGGTTCGGCTGAAACGGTTATAAACGTTTAAATAACAGCGTTATCGAGGATTTGATTTTTAGTGTTACCAATTTTGATTGGATTTTAAAATTACCAGTCATGGAAAATGCAAGAAGAACAAATTACCCGAACCTGGTCAGCGAAAGCTTTGGTCACGGTCGCAAACACTATTTTATTGATGTTAAGAAGGCGGCGAACGATACGCATT
>JAESTD010000082.1 GCA_016763755.1 Mucilaginibacter sp. | reverse complement strand
GTAGCAGCAAACATAGTAGGCACTGCCAAAAAGAAAGAGAACTCTGCAGCAGCCTTACGGCTAAGCTTTTGTGCCATACCACCAACAATGGTAGCCGCTGAGCGCGATGTACCCGGGATCATGGCTAAACACTGAAATAAACCTATCTTAAAAGCTGTTGGATAGTCCACGGCTTTTTCTTCTTTCACGTCAGCTTGGTTGAACCATTTATCCACAAATAATAGGATAATGCCGCCAATAAATAAAGTAATACCTACGGTAAGCGCGCTTTCTAAAAGAGCATCTATTTTTTTGCTGAACAATAAACCGAATACCGCCGCAGGAATAAACGCTACAACCAACTTAAAATAAAAATCAAGTGATTGGAAAAAGCGTTTCCAATACAACACGATAACCGAAAGGATGGCACCTAACTGGATGGCAATGGTAAAGAGCTTAACAAAATCGTTAGCGGCAATGCCCATTACTGATGAGGCAATGATCATGTGCCCGGTTGATGATACAGGCAAAAATTCGGTTAGTCCTTCAATAATGGCAAGGACTATTACGTGTATGATGTTCATTATTTGGTGGCTGGTTTTTTCAGGATTGCATAAAAACCAAGTCCGAAACCGGCAAGCACTACAATAGGGGCGACAACAATTTTGGTTGTGCTGTAAATATCAGTTGTGCCGCTCATTAGCACAAACCCTAATGCTACAACAGCAATGGCAATAATAAGCCACATGTAGTTGTCTTTGCTGAATACAAATTGTACAGGTATAGTATTAACAGGAGTTTCTTTAGTTTTTGCAGCAGGTGTTGCTGCTTTTCCTGTTGTTTTTGTTTCTCTTAATGCCATCTTTTTAATGAGTGAATGAGTGATGGTGTGAATGAGCGAAGGTTTCAAGTCATAATGACCCAATGACCTAATGACCCAATGACTACCTGTATAGATCGTATATTTTTAAACGTAAGAATTTGTTAACTGCTAAAAATGTGCTGAAGCCCGAGATGAAAATGCCAATTGCTACCACAGCCAAAAACACAAAACCAAACTCAACCGGGTTTTGCAGTATCACCAGATCAGGTATTTGCTGATTGGCAAAGTACAGTGTGCCTACCAGTATCACAATAGCTATCAGTGCACCCAGCAGGCCGTGCCATAAGCCGTAAAGTAAAAACGGTTTGCGAATGAACCCTTTTGTAGCACCCACCAACTGCATTGATTTGATTAGGAAGCGCTGCGAGTAAATAGCCAAGCGTATAGTGTTGTTAATTAAAGCTACCGACAATACAACAAATATCCCTGCAAAAACCACGATGATAAGGCTGATAGAAGTAATATTAGCATTCATCTGATCTACCAACGACTGCTGGTATTTTACTTCTTTAACCAGTTTGTTTTTTAACAGCTCCGCTTTAAATTTATCAATACCGGCATTGTTGGCGTAATCAGCTTTCAGATAAATATCCAACGATTGCGAAAGCGGGTTGTAGCCCAGGAATTTTACAAAGTCTTCGCCAAGGTCTTTTTGCAGGTTGCGTGCGGCAAGCTCCTTACTTACGTATTGGGTTTGCTTAACCATCGGGTTGGTATCCAGTTGTTTTTGCAACTGCAGCACATCGGTTTCATGAGCCGAATCGTCCATGAAGATGTTAAGCACAATATTTTCTTTGACGTAGCGCGACAAGTTATTGGCATGTACCAGTATCAGCCCTAACAGGCCAACCATCAGTAAAACCATAGCAATACCAAAAACGGTTGATATATATATCGTTTTGGTTTTTCTTGCCGATGCGCTTGCTTCAAATTCTTCCATGTGCCGTTTTTAGATGTGAGATATAAGATATGAGTATTGAGATAGCCCGCATCCATCCTCAGTTTGCGAAATTAACAAACCAGCAATAAAGGTAAAAGTTTATCGCTTATAATTAACAATATTTAACGGGAATACATCTTTAACGCGTCATTGCGAGGTACGAAGCAATCTCATTAGGATAAGTCAACGCCTTGCATTCTTGATTTGCTTAAAGAGATTGCTTCGTACCTCGCAATGACGGGTGTGCAACAAAAAAGCCCCGCTTTTAGCGAGGCTTTAAAATTCTTAATGGATACCCATAAACAAGCGGCTCCAGCGTATCTTATGGAAGAAGGATGCGTTATCATCCCAGCTCATCCAAACAAATAGCGCCTTGCCCACTATATGATCCTCTGGTACAAAACCCCAGTAGCGGGAGTCTAACGAGTCGTGGCGGTTATCACCCATCATCCAGTAGTAATTCATTTTAAAGGTATAGGTAGTGGTTTCCTTATCGTTGATAAAGATCTTACCGCTCTCTACCCTTAACTTATTGCCTTCGTACACTTCAATGGCGCGGCCGTAAACAGGTAGCGTAAGGCTGTCTAAAGTAACCGTCCAGCCTTTTTTAGGGATAATGATAGGGCCAAAATTATCTACGTTCCAGTCGAAATCTCTATTCTTAGGATTCAGTTTATATTTTGGATATCCGGCAGGGAAAACGGGATTAAAAGGGTCTGTTAAACCTGGCTGCCTGATATTGGCCGTAACCGCCTGCACATTGCTGATGCGTTTTACCTGCTCAGCTGTTTCTTTGGTCATGGTTGGCGGCGCGCCGTCATAGTTTGATACGCCCAGTTCTGATAACACATCCGGATTGATATCCATGCCTTTGGTTTTGATGGTGTAATCGGTTTGTTCGCCGGGCGGGTTAGGCGCTGCTTTACCATTTACATATACCTGGGCGTTAATTAATTTTAGCGTATCGCCGGGGGCACCCTGGCAGCGCTTAATATAGTTCTCGCGTTTATCAACCGGCCTAAAGTATGGCGAATCGGCTTCCATAGGGTAATTAAATACCACTACATCACCTTTTTTAACTTCGCTTAAGCCCGGTAAACGATAGTATGGTAATTTGATACCATCCCAATACGCTTTTGTACCCAGGATAGGCATAGTATGGTGCGCAAACGGAAACGCAATGGGCGTCATGGGTGTACGCGCGCCATAATTAACTTTGCTTACAAACAAAAAGTCGCCAACCAGCAGTGAGCGCTCCATTGATGGGGTAGGTATGGTGTAAGCCTCAATAAAAAGCGTACGGATCAAAGTGGCGGCAACAACTGCAAAAATAATCGCTTCAGTCCACTCGCGGGTTGATGATTTCTTTTTGCCTTTATCTATATTTTTTCTCCAGAATTTCCAGTTCATTATGTGTATTGTGTAGTAAGGTATTACTTATTAAAATCAAACATTTCTTCAATCGAATGGAAGCCTTTTTTATCTTTTATCCACTCGGCGGCTAATACAGCACCCAATGCAAAACCATTGCGGTTATGTGCGGTGTGTTTAAACTCTATGGTATCCACTTCCGAATCGTAGATTACGGTATGGGTGCCAGGCACGCTCTCTATCCTTAACGATTCTATTAAAACCTCATTGGCGGGCGTTACTTCTGTATTTGGATGATCATCACCTACCAATACGTTTTTCCAGTTTTGTTTAGCTTCAAGGTTATCGATGATCCCTTCGGCAATAGTGATAGCCGTACCGCTTGGCGAATCTAATTTTTGCGTGTGGTGTATCTCCTCAACCTGCACCTCGTAGTACGGGTAGTTGTTCATGATACGGGCCAGCAGTTTATTTACATGGAAAAAGATGTTTACGCCTACGCTAAAGTTGGTGCCATATATAAGCGATGCCTTGTTAAACTCGCATTGTTCTTTTATCTGCTCCATTTCGTTATGCCAACCTGTTGTACCTACCACTATGGGCACGCCTGCACTAAAGCATAGCTCAATATTACTTAACACGGTTGATGGGGTACTGAATTCGATAGCAACATCTGCCTTTTGCAGGTTTTCGGCAGTTAACTCGTCTGTATTATCCCGGTCAATTTTCAGGACTATCTCATGCTGGCGGCTAATGGCGATCTGTTCGATCATTTTGCCCATTTTGCCATAGCCTAACAGTGCTATCTTCATCTGTGTAAGTGTTTATAGGGCAAATGTAATTTTTAATCCGGGAATATAAGAACTCATTGAAGTTGCAGCGTACATGGGCTGGTTAATAAAAGTCGGCGTAACTTTAAAAGACAGGTTATCATCAACCGTGTATGAGCTGATGAACTTTGCTTCGATATAAGCCTCAACCGTTTGTACCCCCCAAACCAGTAGCACACTTAAAATGCTTATCCGGAAGTTACGCTGATAGTTGCTTGCCGCCTCTTGTAGCTGTGTAGCATTGGCGTTGGCATATAAGGCTACCTCGCGCTGATATTTAACATATTCGGCATAATAAAGCTGCCCGGGTTGCGGAATGCCGCCGGTGTTTTTAATGCGGGTAAGCGCCAAAAACATCTTATAATTTTTTTGATTATCTACTATCGAATATCCCAAAGCACCTAAGCCGGCATAAATGGCCGGTATTTTCCACCAAGCTCCTTTTTTGTTATACAACTGACCCCAGCCGGGAATAAATAACGAGCGTTTTACCGCAAGACTTGGGCTGTGGGTGCTATCCGGATGATAAGTTGGCTCCTTTTTTACTTTAAGTTTAAAAACCTCCTGCTTTGGGTTGGCCTTCGGGATGGTATCGGTATTCGCTTTTGCTGCAACAGTATCCGGCTTTTGGGCCATAGCAAGTGTTACAAATGCCAAAAAGAATACGGTAGCAAAAAGTTTTTTGATCATGATGTTGGTTACCAATCCAGCATTTCCAATATGCGGCCCAGGTCGTCTTCGGATAAGAACGGTATTTCTATCGATCCATTGCCCTGGCTGTTAACTTTTAAACGCACTTTTGTGCTGAATTTTGAAGCCAGATCGTCCTCTATTTTCTTAAGCTGATAAGAAAGCTCCTCGGGCTGCTTACCTTCTTTTTTAACCGGCGCTTTTTGTATCTCCCTAACCAGTTCCTCGGCCTTTCGTACCGATAGTTCGTTCTTGATGATCTGCTGGTGGATGTATAGCTGCGCTGCAGGGTCTTCAACCGCTAATAAGGCCTTGGCATGACCCATGCTGATCTCGTTATCGCGCAGGGATGCCTGGATGCTTGGCGGTAGCTTTAGTAGCCTTAAGTAGTTGGTAACGGTAGAGCGGTTTTTGCTTACGCGATCGCCTAATTCTTCCTGTTTAAGGCTGCACTCATCAATCATGCGCTGAAAGCTGAGAGCAACCTCGATAGCGTTCAGGTTTTCGCGCTGGATATTCTCTATCAGCGCCATCTCCAGCATTTGCTGATCGTTAGCGGTGCGTATGTAAGCCGGTATTTGCGTTAAGCCGGCCAGTTTTGATGCACGCAGCCTGCGCTCGCCGGATATTAGCTGGTAAGCATGCGCGCTCACTCTGCGCACTGTGATAGGCTGTATTAAACCTTGCAGTTTTATTGAAGCAGAAAGGTCTGCCAGCGCCTGCTCATCAAACTCGGTACGCGGCTGATAAGGGTTAACCTCTATCTCACTGATCTTGATCTCATTGATCGAACCCAAACTATCAACCTCTGATACGGGGCGCGGTACTCCGGGTTTAGCCGTGTCGTTATTTCTATTAGGAAGCACGCTTGGGGTATCGTTTAGCAAAGCACTAAGGCCTTTTCCCAAAGCGTTTCTTTTCTCTGTACTCATAAATTAAATTAAGCGGTTACGGTGGTAGCCATTTCCTCATCTTTAACCAAACCGTTCTTGCGGATAATTTCGCGGGCAAGGTTAAGGTAATTTACCGCGCCTTTACAGTTGGCATCGTGCATAATTACTGATACGCCAAAGCTTGGCGCTTCGCTTAAGCGGGTGTTACGCTGTATGATGGTATCAAACACCATATCCTCAAAGTGGGTGCGGACCTCATCAACCACCTGGTTTGACAGGCGAAGCCTTACATCATACATGGTTAGCAATATACCCTCTACTGAAAGCTGCGTATTTAAGCGCGATTGTACAATTTTTATCGTATTCAATAACTTACCTAAACCTTCTAACGCAAAGTACTCGCACTGTACGGGGATGATAACTGAATCGGCCGCTGTAAGCGCATTGATAGTGATCAAGCCTAATGACGGCGAACAGTCGATAATAATGAAATCATACTCATCGCGCACACTATCTAAAACCGCTTTCATTTTGTACTCGCGGCTTTCCATATTTATCATCTCAATTTCGGCTCCTACAAGGTCAATATGGGCAGGCAGCAGATCAAGGTTTGGGGTATCTGTTTTCTGAATAGCATCATGCGGATCGATATCGTTGATGATGCACTCATATATACTGTTTTTAATATTGCGCGGATCGAAACCAATGCCAGAAGTAGAGTTAGCTTGCGGGTCGGCATCAACCAGTAGAGTCTTAAATTCTAAAACGGCCAGGCTCGCTGCAAGATTTATAGATGATGTAGTTTTTCCAACGCCACCTTTCTGATTGGCTAATGCAATAATTTTACTCATTCTGTATCTCCAAAAAATTATATAAACTGCGGTTTATTATCAACGAAAAACAGGAACAGAAATTTCTATGTTTGTACTGTTTTTTTATCCGCCGCTAAAGATACGGATTAAAACAATTGAGAAATTAACAGTTTTGCCAACTTACAAACATTTAGTGAGTGGTGAATGGTGAGTAGAGAGTGGTTTGCATATAGTTAATTTATAGTGCATTCACGTTATCCAAACCACAAATAAAACCACTCACCGCTCTCCACTTACCATTCACCAAGTAACATGGTCACCATCATAGCATCAACCAACCGCCCCGGAAGTTCAACTTTAAAACTGGCGCAATACTACCAGAAACAACTGGCTGCAAAAGGGCTGGAAACTAACCTGTTTTCGCTGCTCGACCTGCCGGGGAGTTTAATCGAAACCGACCTTTACGGTAAGCGCAGCGAGGCTTTTACGCCTATCCAGGAAATGATAGCAGCTACAGAAAAGTTCCTGTTCATCATACCTGAGTACAACGGTAGCTTCCCGGGCGTGCTTAAAGTTTTTGTTGATGCCTGCAGCTTTCCCCAAAGCTTTTATGATAAAAAAGCAACACTGGTGGGATTGTCATCCGGCAGGTACGGTAACATCCGTGGGATAGATCATTTTACGGGCGTTTGTCACTATCTTAACCTGCATGTAATGCCATTAAAATTGCACATCCCATCGATCCGTACGGAAATGGATGCCGATGGCAATTTGATCAAAGAAGATACGCTGAAATACACCAACGAACAGATCGAAAAATTTATCAAGTTTTAAACTGCTGCCACTATGCATAAATGGCTGGGAATGATTATATTCATCCCACCAATTATCACAGTTGAATGAGGTGCTTTTATTCCTTTTTATTTTTAATCCTATTTCCTGCCTTTTGTTTTTCCCAACGCTATAGCCCCGGCTCTGTTATAACGCTTAAGGGCGACACCATTAGAGGTTTTATAAATCAGCGCGAGTGGGATTCTAATCCCCGTTCAGTTTCTTTTAAAGATTCGTCTCAAGCGGTAGCCCGCAATTTTAACGCTGCCGATATTAAACAATTTACCGTTGATAGTTCGGTTACCTACAAAAGCTACGTATGTAAAATCAGCCTCGCTCCGATAGAAGAAAATCACCTTGTTACGCGCGATACGAGTTCAAAAATAGATACGGTTTTTCTACAAGTTTTGCAAACCGGCAAAAACGTCGACCTGATGTCGTATTCTGATGAAGTTAAAACACGGTATTATATAATGGAAAACGGCAGTAGCCAACCACAGGAACTTTTGTACCGCGTATACCTTCGAGATCGTTCAGAGATAACTGCCGCTGCGCCGGCAGAAACCCGCACTGAGAACATTTATATTCATCAGCTTAATAATATTGCCTTAAAATATAACACCTTAACCCATAAGCTGGCCAAAGAGCTACCAAGTTTGGAGTATAAAGAATACAAAATTTTTAAGGTGATATCATTGATAAACGGAATGCAAAAGCCACCACAGGTTAAAAGACGGACAACTTTTTATAGGCTGGGTTTAGCAGCTGTTATATTCGGTTTCATAACCTACATGGTATATTCAAATGTTCGTTTTTAAGTGCCTTTTTCATTTTATCAACTATAATATAATCACCAAATCCCAAAACCTAATTAAATGAAACATTTTTTACTCAGTTGGGCAGCCCTCATGCTGCTCAGTATTTCGGCGTCGGCCCAGGGGGGCTACTCGCCAGGCTATTACATAAATTTAAAAGGCGATACTATCCGAGGTGTTATAGATCACCGCGAATGGAGTTCAAATCCTGAGTCGATTGATTTTAAAGCAAATGCCCAGGCTTCCGGGCACCAGCAATTAAGCCCTTCACTTATCCGGGAATTTGCTATCCAGGGAGATAATGTCTATCAAAGTTATACGGGAATGGTGTCCGCCGATGTTATCGGTAACAGTAACGGGCGCGATACATCATTTACGGAGAAGAGTGTATTTTTAAAATTACTTAACCGTGGCGATAAGCTTACATTGTTTGAATATACCGACCGTTTTAAAACAAGATTTTTTATAAAAGCTACCGGTGCTACGGCTGCAGAACTTATTTATCGTTCATACCAACAAAACGAGCAAACCATTGATGAGCGTACTTATCGTAAACAGTTGAGTGTTATCGCATCACAAAATAATAAATTGAGTGACGAAGTCAACAATCTGATACAGCACACCGAGTATAATGATGATGCCTTAACTAAAGTAATCAGGAAAATTAACGATGTAACGGATGATAGCGCGGCGCCTTCAGCACAGGGGAAAAGTATCGGTTTTTATGCCGGGATTCATGCAAACATGATGATGTACAAGCCCGGTTTCGGCATTGAAGAGGCTGGTGCCCCAAATAAATCATCTGTTTTGCCGGCCATTGCTGCAGGTATCAATGTTTATGTAAACCCGCGTATAAAGCAGGTAGTTTTAAGGGTTGAAGGCGGTATGGCCATGGGCCGTTATAACGGAGCATATAAAAGCCTTGTGTCTCCATACAATGACGTGATTTTTAAATTTAACCAGCTTAATATTTACCTGGCTCCACAAATACTATACAATGCTTATAACGATCCCGATTTTAAATTTTTCATAGGAGCGGGCATGCAGGGTTATCTCATCAACTACAGTGGCCGCGAATTTCGCAGTGCGGATGGCTCGCCCAGTCAACTGGCAACCCAGCCCTTTGGGTTTTTTGTTGGAACGGGCACAGCAATATTATTTAAAACAGGTTTTGTGATCAATAAAAAGATAGAAATAAATGCCGGCTACACCCTACAAAGCGATATTTCGCAAGATGCTTATTACCTTATCAAGGCAACGGGTGCAAATTTGGGAGTAAATTATCTATTTTAATTTCATCATCTGATGATCAACACCCATCCTCTTAGCAAAGGCATTCCGTTTTTAAGATCAATAACATAGTAATAGGTGCCAGCCGGCAGGTTGGCACCGTTTTGCTTTCCATCCCATGGTGCGCTGTAACCCCGGCTAAAAAATACCTGCTGGCCGTTGCGGTTATATATCGCCGTAGTACTTTCCGGGTAGGTAAACAGGGCCTCAATGTTCCAAAGGTCGTTAACGCCATCATTATTTGGCGAAAAAGAATTGGGCACAACTACTTTTTTGTAAACGCGAACGAACACCGAGCTTTTTACCTCACCGCAAGTAGATGATACCACGTTTAGGGTATAAGTTATATCATCTGGCGGAGTGGCAATTGGCGTAAGGGTGTACGGATTATCAAGATAAGTTGTGGGGCTCCAGCTAAAACTGGTTACATCACCGCTCACATCACCATCTAAAATGGTGTTTTGACCTTCAAAAATTGCTTTTGCATTGCCTGCACTTACTATTGGTTTCTTGTTTACGGTTACCGTAACTTCTTTAATGTCATCACAATCGTTGGCATTGGTAACGGTAACTGTGTATGTAGTGGTTTCGGTTGGCGTTGCGGTAGGATTTGGAGAATTTGGATCAGATAGTCCGATAGCCGGCGACCAGCTAAACTTTGTAGCAGCAGGGGCATTGGCATTTAAGTTTGTCGGCTCACCTTCGCAAATTACGGGCACCGCAACCGTAGGGCTTGCTATAGGCTTCGTAAAAACAGTGACGTTAACCGATTGCGATATTGAGCAACCCGCGGCAGATATCACCTCTACATGGTAATCGCCGGCATCAGTAAGTGCTACCTCGTCAACATACAGCGGATTTGTGAATACTCCGGCTGCCGGTAAGTTAGGGCCCGTCCATTTGTAGGTTGCGCCACCGGTTGCAGTTAAAGCAAGCGTTTCTCCTTCGCAGATTTTAACCGGCTGAAGTTCTGGCGGGTGCGGTACATCATTAATATTTATGGTAACCGGATTAGAATAGGCCCTACAATTCAGCGTTGCGATGTTGCCGGCATGGGCTACGCCCAGTCTATATTGATAAATGCCGATAGCTGAACCCGCAGGGAATGATTTTGTTAATGATGGAGATGTTTTTCCCGCTAAATCCTGCCAGCCTGTGTTATTGATATTTTCCTGCCACTGCAGATCGTATCCCGCAGGTGGCGTAGCAGTAATAGTATAAATGGCAGCATTGTATACACATTGATTTTGCGGCGCGCCCGATGCATCGTTAGAAAAGCCCGCTTGTATGGTGTTAGGTATACATGGCCTAAAAGTGATGTCGTCTAATAACAGATCGTTACCGTTGCCGCCCGGCGCATTGTTAACCATTTTAACAATCACTGATGTTACACCCGCAGGTGTTTCAAAAAACACACCGTATTTTTGCCATCCGTTTGGATCACTTACTTCAGGAATGTCGAACTGGTCTGACTGTTTAATAATGTTGCCTGACAAATCTGTTATAACGAAAGACAGCCTTGGTCTTATAGCACCCGATTGATTGGATTTTATGAGATTTAAGATATAGGCAGAAAACTCATAAACGGTTTTTTCGCAGAGCGCACCTATATTTGTGCCTTCAATATTGGTCTCCTTAGTAAAGAAAACTTTGTCGGCCACCTCATCAGCATTTACAACCATCATGTAGCCATCGTTGCCGGTATGGTCATGCAATACCTGGTGCCAGGTATCATCATGGCAACCTGTTTCGGTTTTAGATAAGGCATATTGCCCGTCATTGGGGCATGATCCGCCTACAAAGGTATAATCAGTTGTTGGGAATTTGGGCGTAGTGCCTGAGCCAAAATCAAAAGTAAAAACAGGGTCGCCCAAGCTGCCGGTACAAACCTGGGCAGATACCCTGCCGCAAAGCAGCAACAGGCATAAAAGCAGCAATAGCTTAAAATTTAATTGCATGGGGACGGCCGCAAAACGGCATACATCAAAAATATACCTTTTTTGCAAAATTGAGCATGCTGTAACGTTTTTGTGCTTAGCGTAAAAGTACTACCCAACCCGAGAGTTTGCCGAGGTTGTTCTTCCGGTCGATAACATAGTAGTACGTGCCTGATGGCAGTTGCTTGTTACCATAGCTACCGTTCCATTGTTTGGCATCGCCTACGGTGCGGAAAACTTCCTGCCCGCTGCGGGTGTAAACGGTTAGTACGCTTTCCGGATAGGTGTTAAGCTTTTCTATCCGCCATATATCGTTTATGCCATCAGCATTGGGCGAAAAGCTGTTGGGGATCACGAGTTTTTTAAACACCCTCACATTTACTTCATCCGTTACCTCTCCGCATTGTGGCGATTGTACGTGCAGGGTATACGTAGCATCTTCATGCGGATGAATGGTAGGGGTAAGTGAGGTTGGGTTATCCAGGTCACCAGCCGGTGTCCAGTAATAAGTAATACCGCTGCCCTTGGCCGAGCCTTGCAGTTTAATGGGTTTATCTTCTTCCATCCCAAGATCGGGGCCGGCATTGGCAATGGGACTTTCCAGTACAGTAACTTTAACGCTGCGCTGTCTCACGCAGCCGCCATTGCTCACTGCAAGCAGGTATTCTGTAGTAACCGTAGGGCTCGCTATCGGTTTGGCCACATCATCCCGGTCTAAACCGGTTGAGGGTGTCCATTTAAAAATTGAGCCCTCGTTAACGCCTATCTGTACACTTTCGCCGCGGCAAATAACCGGTTGGGTATCCATAACCACCGGGTTAAAAGCGGGGTAAACTACAACCTGTGTTTCCCTCTCTATGGTACAACCATTTAAAAATATGGTGACCTTATACTTTCCTTCGTAACTTTTATTGGCGCTCGTAGTAACATCAAGCCGGTGCGCCGTAGACTGCGACCCATCGGGTCGTGTCCATAAATAATCTGTACCCCCTTCAGCATCAATGGAAAGGATATCGCCCTCACAAAATGTAGTCACCGGTGGCATATTGTATACCGGATTTTTTACTACATCTATTGTTATCGGTTTAGAAAACGTTTGGCAGTTTGCAGAAACACCCGGTCCACTCAATACGCCGACCCTAAATTGATATTTTCCCGCAGGTGGGTGAGCAAACTCTGCGGCCAGGGTAAGTTCCGGGCCTGTTTTACCGGGCATGCTTAACCAACCCTGTTTGTTAAAATTTGATTGCCATTGGTATTGCGGGGTAGCATAGTTGTGTGCAAACGCTTTAAGATTATAAACTTTACCCCCATCATCCTGGCACTGTGTAAATTCTGTTGGGCCGGTAGTAGTGCCTTCGCCGGCGTCAATAATAGGTCCGTATGGTTTAACGGTGATATCATCCATGGCGAAATCGTTACCAATGGTACCGGTAAGTGAATTATTCTCCAGGCTGATGATCACATCGCTGCCATCTGCCGGAGCGTCGAAATCTGCATGGTACTCTGTAAATGAATCAGAAAGTATGGCCCCGGTAGGCTGATTAACCAGGATAGCCCCGGTAGTTGCCGACTTTACAACAAAGCGAATATCCGGGTCTACATATCCTGCGGGGCGTGGTGTGCCGGTATAAATATTCAAGATAAATGCAGCGAACTGATATTTTGCACCCGCACAAAAGGTGCTGCCGCTTATTTGCCTATGGTAATAGGCTACAGGCTTATTATCCCCGTTAACCATCATCAAATAGCCAAATGGGTTGGTGCCGCTATGGTCAGAGTTGATAGTTTTAAAAGTATCTCCATAGCAATTGGCCGAGGTGTTGAGTATAAGATAAGCGCCGTTCGCCGGGCACCTGGCATCGCTACTGCCCGATGGCATATCGGTTAAGGTATTGGAAAGAGGTTGCCCTACGGGTGAGTAAACTGTGCCGTGTCTAAAATCCTCATATATCACAGGATCGCCAAGGCTTTGCTGGGCCGTTGCTCGAATGGTAAAGACTGTAAAAAGCGTAATTAGCGCCAGCTTATATAAGGTTTGCATTGGTGCAGCCGGTGGCCGGCCAAATCAAATATAAACTTAGGCGCCCGTAATTGCAAGCAATTAAAATACAATTGCTCATGCGATGGATAATTATGAAACAAATATCTTAACCTGTAGGTTAATTATTTAACTAAAAATCCACCATGAAAATTTTATCTACTTATGTCGCCTTTGCCGCTTTATTGATTATGGGTTGTAAACAAAAAAAGCCCGATCCGTCAAAAGCTGACAGTGTCGCCACCACTCAACAAGAGGTAAAACTACCCGCTCCGTATGAAACCAAGGCCGTTAAAAATTACTGCAAGGTAATAGGTTGGCCTGGAGATAAAGGGCCTGTGGCTCCTGCCGGGTTTAAGGTTAGCCTGTTTGCAGATTCGTTGCGAAACCCGCGGAATATTTTTGTGGCCGCCAATGGCGATATTTTTGTATCAGAAGCTAACACCGAAGCACGTGGCGTAAAAAAACTGGGCGCAAAAGTACTGGGTATTGCTGCCTCGCAAAATTTGGGTAAAAGTGCCAACCAGATCACTTTGCTGCGTGACACGGACGGCGATGGCAAAATTGATTTCCGCGGGGTGTTTCTTGATAAGTTGAATCAGCCTTACGGGATGCTGATCATCGGCAACTCGTTCTACGTGGCCAATACCGACGGCCTTTGGAAATACGATTACAAGCCCGGGCAGGATAAGATAACCACACCGGGCAAAATGATACTATCGCTGCCTGCCGGTGGTTACAATAATCATTGGACGCGTAACATTCACGCAAATGCCGATGGAAGCAAGATCTATGTTGCTGTGGGCTCAGGTACCAACGTAGCCGAACACGGTTTGGAAGTTGAAAAACGCCGTGCCGATATTCTCGAAATAAACCTTGATGGTAGTGGTGAACGGGTTTACGCTGCAGGCTTGCGTAATCCTGCCGGTATCGATTTTCAGCCGGGCACAGGTATACTTTACGCCGCCGTTAACGAGCGCGATGACCTTGGTGATGACCTGGTACCCGATTACCTGACCAGTGTTAAAGACGGCGGCTTTTACGGCTGGCCGTGGGCGTACTTTGGCCAGCACGAAGATCCTCGGCTGGAAGTTAAACGACCGGATATGGTTAAGAAAACAATAACGCCCGACTTGTCGCTCGGCCCGCATACTGCCTCATTAGGATTGAAGTTTTATAATGCTGCGCAGTTTCCGGCGAAGTATAAAGGTGGTGCATTTATTGGTCAGCATGGCTCATGGAACCGTTCGGTGTTATCGGGCTATAAAGTTGTTTTTGTGCCTTTTGCAGATAACAAAATCAGCAGCCAGCCCGAAGATTTCTTAACAGGATTTATTGCCAATGCCGATAAGAAAGAAGTTTACGGCCGCCCTGTGGGCATTGCTGTAACCAAAGATGGCTCGCTGCTGGTGGCCGACGATGCGAGTAATAGGATATGGCGGGTAAGCACACAGAAGTAATTGTACGCAAACGCTGTCTTTTACCGTCGCGGGACCTGATAATATGCCATTTCGAATGACAGTGAGAAATCTTGTTATTAATGCTAAGCTCTTCGTCTTTCATCTATAACATCATTTTAAATGGTGTTATTCAAAAGATACGACTATCGCCATACATTGATAAAAGCTATTTTATTAGCTTAGCACCGCCATGACGAAACTTTACCTGAGCGTACTTCCGTTTTTAGCCTTTAGCCTCACCATATCAGCCCAAACTAAAGCCGTACAGCGTACAGATACTGTGCGTAGTTTAAAGCCGGTTACCGTTCGGGCATACTTAAGTGAGCAGCCTGCCATCGGTGTGCCTGCATCTGTAAGCGTGTTGGGAGTTACACAGTTAAAGGTGCAGCCTGATAATTCATTTGTGACGGCTTTGAACACCGTACCCGGTGTAAGGGCGGAGGAGCGTTCGCCTGGGAGTTATCGCTTAAGTATCCGCGGCAGTTTGCTGCGGTCGCCATTTGGGGTGCGCGATGTGAAGGTATATTTTGATGAGATCCCGTTAACCGACGCTGGCGGCAATACCTACCTCAATGCTATCGATATTGGAAACATAAGACATATAGAAATATTGAAGGGGCCGGATGGCAGTTTGTTCGGAGCCAACTCGGGCGGAGTGGTGTTACTGAGTCCTGTGAATAGGGCAGATAGTACCTACCTTAGTGCAGGTATTAATGGCGGCTCTTATGGCTTGTTCCATCAGAAAGTGTCGCTGCAAAAAGTAACGGGCAACAACAGGTTCAGCTTTAATCAATCCTACCAAAATTACGATGGCTACAGGCAAAACAGCCGCATGCACCGCGTTTATCTGCAAGCCGGCGACGCCTATAAATACGCCCCAAACAGCGAACTGCGGGCCATTGCATTATACTCCAATCTTGATTATCAAACGCCGGGTGGCTTAAATCTTGCCCAAATGCAGGCAGACCCAAGGTCGGCGCGTTTGCCAACGCCGACTTTGCCGGGTGCTATTCAGCAAAAGATTCGCATCAATACCAAAATGCTTTTGGGCGGTTTGGTGAACGATTCACAGCTAAGCGGCCGAATTAGCAATGTGCTGGCCGTGTATGGTAACCATGTCGATTTTGCTAATCCTTTTATTACTAATTACGAGCAGCGCGATGAGAATACGTACGGTATGCGCAGCTACTTTACCCTCGCAGCCATACCCAAGGAAAATTTCGACTGGAAGCTGAACCTGGGTGTAGAGTGGCAGCAAACCAACTCGCTCATCAGCAATTACGACAACAACGCGGGGGAGAAAGGTAACGTACAGAAGATAGACAGGATAAATACCGGGCAGCATTTCTTTTTTACCCGCTACGCTGCGGATATTTTTAAACGCCTGCATGCCGAGGCAGCCTTGAGCTTAAACTACTATGGCTACAGATTTCGCAATGTGCAACCGCTTAACGAAACCAATACCACCCGGCGTGATTTTGATGCCGTGCTAATGCCGCGATTGGCGCTATCTTACCAGATCACTAATGATTTTATCTGGCGGGCATCTGTAAGCCGTGGTTACTCTACCCCAACCACTGCGGAGGTACGGCCAACGGATAATATCATCAACACCGCGCTGCAGGCACAAATAGGCTGGAATTACGAAACAGGTTTCCGTCTGCGCAACCAAGACGAGAGTATGCTGCTTGATGCATCGGTATTTTATTACAAGTTGGATAAATCTATTGTACGCCAATTAAATCCTGATGAGACTGAATACTATCTCAATGCAGGTGGTACTAACCAACCCGGTTTTGAATTGGCCTTTACAGACTGGCTCATCAAACGTAACAATACATATTTTGTACGCGGCTTGCAGTTTAATACCTCGGTTTCCATCAGCAGGTTTAAATTCAGGGATTATAATGTGGCGGGTACCAGCTACTCGGGCAACCGTTTAACAGGCGTACCGCGCGAGGTAGTGGTATCATCACTGCTGCTGAATATGCCTTTAGGGTTCTCGGCCTTTGTTCAGCACAACTACACCTCATCTATCCCGCTTAATGACGCCAATACCGTGTATGCAGCCAAATACCATTTGTTGCAAGCCAAAGCCTCATGGCAAACCAAAGTTAGCACCAAAACCCGCCTCGAGCTTTATGCCGGTGCCGATAACCTGCTTAACCAAAAGTACAGCCTGGGCAACGACCTAAACGCCGTAGGCAACCGTTACTTTAACCCGGCACCGTTAAGGAATTACTTTTTTGGTGTAGGGATGAGTTTGTAGAAGTTTGTTCGTCCGGTAAAGGGGTGGACAAGTGGTAGATCAGGAAGCCTCTCCCCGAACCCCTCTCCGAAGGAGAG
>JAESTD010000081.1 GCA_016763755.1 Mucilaginibacter sp. | reverse complement strand
GGATATGCGTACCGAGATCAGGCGGGAACGCACGGTTGAGCTTTGCCTGGAAGGTTTCCGGTACGATGACATCCGCCGCTGGAAAACCGCGGAAACGGAATTACCCCAAGATGTCAAAGGGATCAAAATTACCGGAACGCAATGGGCATCACGTGCGCCGTACAATGATCCGAGCTATTCGGGCAAAGTGGACGCTAACGGATTTTTGATAGCCGAAAGAGGTAGAAAATTCGATCCGCAGAAAGACTATCTGCAACCTTTACCTACGAAAGAAGTGGCCTTTTACCAGGCTAACGGGCATACACTCGAACAAAACCCGGGCTGGTGATTACTATAGCGGGTAGTTCACTGCCCGCTATATTTTTACTTTTATACAAAGCTGACTATGAACTTAAAAAAAATAAATGCGTTATTATTATTTCTTTGTTTGGTATTTCTCACGATATCAGGTCAGGCACAGCCGGATAAAGAAATAAATCGTAAAGAGCCGAAGATCGTCAACATCGTTAATTTTATCCGGCTTTTGGAACCAAGGGACCCGCAAATCACCAAAGACGTGCTGTACGAGACCGTGGTGAAGCAGATCGACCTTATGAATAAGTTTCATCTAGGCGGTACTTTTCTTTTGCAATACGATGCATTAATTGATCCAAGATATCAAAAACTGCTTAAAAGCCTTCCTAAACAATCATTTGAGATCGGTGCCTGGTGGGAACTGCCACAACCGCTGATAGAGAAAGCAGGCATCAAATGGCGTGGAAAATATGCCTGGGACTGGCATTCCGACGTCGGCTTTTCAGTGGGTTACACGCCTGCTGAACGCGAGAAAATCATTGATGTCTATTTTACGGATTTCAAAAAGATATTTGGTTATTATCCCCGTTCCTTGGCGTCACGGGTGATCGATGCGCATTCTTTGAGTTATATGTATGATAAATACAAAATAGTTGCTTCCGCCAATTGCAAAGACCAGGTCGGAACGGACGGCTTTACTTTATGGGGCGGCTATTGGAACCAGGCGTATTACCCAAGTCGCGTCAATTCGTATATGCCGGCACAGCACGCAGATCAGCAACTTCCCGTACCGGTGTTCCGTATGCTGGGCAGCGACCCGATACGGCAATATGCTGACCGAGGGAAAGTGACGACGCTGGAGCCTGTATACAACTATGCAGGCGGAAATGAACAATGGGTCAACTGGTTTTTCAGGACCTTTGCAGATGATCCTTCCCTCGGTTTCAACTACACACAGGCGGGTCAGGAAAATTCCTTCACCTGGAAAGAGATGCAGAAAGGTCTCGAAATGCAGATGCCAATCATCTCTCAATTACGCGACAAGGGCAAAGTCCGCGTCGAAACCTTATCCGAATCGGGAGCATGGTTCAGGAAAAAATATCCGGTTACGCCTGCTACCTCATTTGTGGTCACCAAAGATCTGGGTGAAAGTGACAAAAAAACCATATGGTTCAATAGCCGCTTTTACAGAATGAATATACTTTGGGATAAGGGAACGATGCGTATTGCTGATATTCACCTGTTCAATGAGCGCATTCCTGATAAATATTTAAAGTCAGTAACAATGGTTAACCAAAGCTTTTTCTACACACTTCCTATCGTTGACGGCTTCCAATGGGGCAAACGCGGTAATCCGACGGGATTACGCTTGGTGAGTATCGCGGCCGGAAAGTCGGATGTATTAAAAGGCGGAGACCCTGTTTTCACCAATATCGACCTTAAAACTGCACACGTATCCTGGCCATGTGGTAGCGGAAGCTTTGAGATTGATCTCGGCGAAAGCGCCGTGACCATAAAAACCAAAGGGGATATAGATAAAGACTGGGCTTTCGAATTAAATATCAATACGAATGATAACTTACCTGTAAGAACTGTGACTGACAAGCAGGTAAGTTACAGCTTTGACGGGCACCAGTATCAATTTAAAGCTGAAAAAGGCAAATTTAGCGTAAATGGTAGCTTAACACCTTTCCGCCTACTTCCTGAAAATGGTGTCATCAAATTGCTTTTAACTGACTTGAAATAGTTTCACAAATGAATGCACCTTAATGAGCAATTTATCACTTTGGAAGTAATTAACTTTGGCTTTATATCATTAATGTATGGTTATGGCATCGACATTGCATTTGCAATTAAAAAAGGTATAATGGAATCTAAAAAAATTCTGGTTGTTGACGATGATGACGATATTAGAATGATCATCTCATTGATCCTTCAGGAAGAAGGGTATGCTGTAATAGAATTGAATAACGGACGCCATGTTGTTGATACAGTTAGAGCGGTACATCCCGATCTGATTTTGCTAGATGTGATGCTGGGCGACGCTGATGGTAGGGACATCTGTAAGGACCTAAAAAATGTTGCTGACACCGAAATTATTCCGATTATTATAATTTCTGCCACACATGGATGGCATACGATGCACGAAAAAAATTGCAAGGCAAATAATTATTTAAACAAACCTTTCGATATTGCTGATTTAGTAAATCAGGTTAAAAGATATGCTGCTTAAGCATGAAAACAAGACGACATCTTTAAGTACTTAACAATATTAAGTCCTATTGTAATAGTTTGGCACAATTGCTGCTAAAGTGCAGCAGGTACGGCTTGTCCGGAAGTCATTCATAAAATAAAATGTTAAAGGCTGCATATGCAGCCTTTTTTATGTTGAAAGATATAGTTTGGTAGTTCATGTAATCGTTTACTCTCGCGGTTTCATGAATTTTCTTAAATATTCTGTGCTTTTTTAATCCAGTCGTCGGTTGCCTGGAGATGAATAGGTATTTATGGAATTCAGTTTTTAATAGAAATTTCTTTAATAAGGCTAATAGATTGTTCTGTGAAAGGGTTGGACGATCTGTCTTGCAAGAAAACATTGCCGAGCTGAGTAGCCGACAAAAATGGTAATTTTAGCCTTATTACATTTAATAGATTGATATAAGATTTAAGTTACCAAAAAGCCTAATTTAAAACGCACCAAATTAACAGGTGCCTGATTCCATCCATTCATGGGCTAAAACCTGTACCTGATTGATGTCTTCGAATAGGTAAGCATCCGGTATGTTTTCACGAAAGGTTCTATTGAACCGTTCGATATAGCCGTTCTGCAGATTGTCAAGGCCATTAAAGAGTATGAAGGTAGCGGTGAGCTAACCGACGTATACCGCGAACTAGGCGTACACAAATCTACATTTTACAACTGGCGTAAAAAGTATGCCGGTATGGACAGCCAGGAATTAAAGCGGCTGAAAGAGCTG
>JAESTD010000080.1 GCA_016763755.1 Mucilaginibacter sp. | reverse complement strand
CGGCCGCCAATAATGCGCCTGCCGCCGCCACCACCGCCGCCTTTACGGAAGATGATGATAAGGATCACCACCACAATGATAATGATGAACCCCACAGAACCACCGCCGCCATCACCTTTGCGAGCCTTTTTGTCGGCTTTATATTCGCCGCGCATAGCTTTGAAGATATCATCGGTAGCGGCATCCAGTCCACGGTAATAATCATTCTGCCTAAAGTGCGGCTTCATATCATTCTGGATAATCTCTTGCGTGGTAATATCCGGTAATGAGCCTTCAGCCCCATAACCGGTTGATATGGCCATCTTGCGGTCTTTTAACGCTACCAATACCAGCACACCGTTATTTTTTCCCTTAGAGCCAATGCCCCATTTGCGCAAAAGTTCCGTAGCATATTGATTGATATCATAATCACCGGTCGATTGCATCATCACAATAGCCACCTGTGTTGAGGTGGAATCGTTATAGGTAACCAACTTGCGTTCAAGACTTTGTTTATCATTGTCAGACAGCGTGCCGGTATAATCAGTTACCAGCGTGTTAGAACGTTCGGGGATGTCCTGAGCAAATGCCAAGCCTACGCAAAGCAACAACCCCAGGCATAAAAAAAGTTATTTTAACATCGATGTGATCTTAGTTGCCATCCATGAAGGCAATGTCATCAGATAATTCGTTCCTGTCGCCGGCTTGGTGCGGAAAATATTGTTTCAATTGTTCGCCTGCCTTGGTAATACCGGTAACAATGCCTTCAACCAGGTTGCCAAATTTGAACTGGCGTAGCATATCTTCTTTGGTGGTATCCCAAAAATCCTCGGGAACCACTTTATTAATACCGGCATCGCCAATAATGGCAAACTTACGGTCAACTGTGGCAACGTAGATCAATACGCCATTACGCAGGCGCGTTTTGTGCATCTCCAATTGCGCAAAGTACCTTACAGCACGGTCAAGCGGTTCATCGCTACAGGTTTTTTCAATGCAAACACGTATCTCGCCGGATGTTTGCCGCTCGGCATCAGCCACAGCCTTTTGGATACGCTGCTGTTCTTCTTCTGTAAATACGGCCATCTTTCTAATGAGTGAATATTTAATGAGTGAATTAGTGAGGGAGTGAATGAGTGTAATTTTAAAGGAGAAGATCTACTCCATCCTTCACTCATTCACTCCCTCACTCATTAAAACTGCACCTTCGGCGCTTTATCAGATCCGGCTTCGCTTTGGAAATATCCTTTGGCAGAAAAACCGAATATGCCCGCCATTAGGTTAGTCGGGAACGAGCGTACTTTTCCGTTATATGTTTGCACCGATTCATTAAAATCACGGCGGGCAGTAGCAATACGGCTTTCTGTTCCTTCTAACTGCACCTGCAGGTTACGAAATGCTTCGTTAGCCTTCAGGTTAGGATAGTTTTCTGATGCCACTAATAAACGGCCTAATGCAGTGCTTAACTGGCCTTGTGCCTGCTGGTATTGCTGAATAGCCTCAGGCGTAAGTTTTGTAGGATCTACCTGTATTGATGTTGCTTTAGCGCGTGCTTCGGTAACTTCGGTGATGGTGCTTTTTTCAAAATTAGCCTCTCCTTTAACCGTTGATACAAGGTCAGGTATCAGGTCGCTGCGGCGCTGGTACTGAGTTTCTACCTGGCCCCATTTGCCTTTAACGTCCTCGTCGCTTTTTACCATACCGTTATAGCTGCAACCGCCTATCATGGCAATCAGTACCACAACTACGATAGCGATAATCAAATTTTTCATTTGTGTGTGTTTTTAGTTTTTAGGTATTATGTGTTTTTGAAATTAGATACAAAAGGCATACCGATGTTACACTACGTAACAATTACGCCATATTGGCAATAAATGCCTGTATAAATGTAATTAAATATCAATAACCAATATATGGATTTTATATTTGCTTCCTGATTAACTGTTTTACTGACACACCTGACTGATAAATGAAGAAAATATTAGGCGCCCTGTTAATCTGCTGGGGCACGCAGGCTTCTGCACAAAAAGCACATGAAAATTTAGTACAATACGTAAAACCCATAATCGGTACCGAGCGTATGGGTCACACCTACCCTGGCGCAACGGTTCCTTTTGGGATGGTACAGCTAAGCCCGGAAACGGATACTGCCAGTTACGACCTCAACGGCAAATATAATCCCAAAGTATACGAGTATTGCGCAGGCTATCAGTATGAAGATAAAACCGTTGTAGGCTTTAGTCATACCCACTTTAGTGGCACCGGCCACTCTGATCTCGGCGATTTCCTGATCATGCCAACCGTTGGAGAGTTAAAGTTAAATCCCGGCCTGGCCGATAAACCGGGCAGCGGTTACCGTTCGGCATTCTCTCATGCTAACGAGGTAAGTGCAGCCAACTACTACAAAGTGAAACTGGATGCATCAAACATCACTGCCGAATTAACTACCAGCACACGTGTAGGCTTCCATCAATATACTTTTCCAAAATCAGATCAGTCGCACATTATATTGGACCTGATGGCGGGTATCTACAACTACCCCGGCAAAAACGTATGGACCTATGTTAAGATCATTAACGATAGCACACTGGTAGGTTACCGCTCAACCAATGGCTGGGCACGCACCCGCAACCTGTACTTTGCCATGAAGTTCTCAAAGCCGTTCACCCAACATGGATTTAAGAAATACGATCAGCGCGAAGTGTACGGCGGTTTCTGGGGTAAATTCAACCAAAGCAAAAACTTTCCCGAGATAGCTGGTAAGCAGATCCGTGCTTACTTCGATTTCAAAACCGAGGAAAACGAGAAGATAAAAGTGAAATTCGCTTTATCACCTGTAAGCATGGACGGCGCAATGGCTAACATGCAGGCCGAAGTACCAGGCTGGGATTTTGACAAAGTAAAAAATGATGGTCAGGCTCAGTGGGAAAAAGAACTGGACAAGATCACTATCACCGGTAGCGTTGAGAAAAAACAAAACTTCTATACTTCGATGTACCACGCCATGATCAACCCAACCATGTACATGGATGCGGATGGTCAATACAAAGGGTTAGATCAAAACATTCATAAAGCCAATGGCTTCATCAACTATACCACTTTCTCGCTTTGGGATACCTACCGCGCTTTGCACCCGCTGTTTAACATTATACAGCCGCAGCGCAATGCCGATATGGTAAAATCGATGCTGGTACACTTTGACCAAAGTGCCGAGGGTATGCTGCCGGTTTGGAGCAACTCTGCTAACGAGAACTGGTGTATGAGCGGTTACCACAGCGTGGCCGTTTTGGCTGATGCTGTTGTAAAAGGCAACGCACCGTTTGATGCCAACAAAGCTTTAGAAGCTTGTGTGGCTACTGCCCGCAAACGCAGCTATGAAGGTATCGGCGAGTACATCGATAAAGGTTATGTTCCTGATGAAAGAAGCGGCACATCGGTATCAAATACTTTGGAGTATGCTTATGACGACTGGGCTATTGCACAAATGGCAAAGAAACTGGGTAAGACTGATATCTATAATGAGTTTATCAAACGCTCAGAAAATTATAAGAATGTTTACGACCCAACTGTAGGTTTTATGCGCCCTAAAAAGGCAGACGGAACATTCCGTGCTAAATTTGACCCGTTGAGCACCATCAACGAAGGTTTCATCGAAGGTAACTCATGGAACTATACGCTGTTTGCCCCGCAGGATCCGCAAGGGTTAATTAAACTGATGGGTGGCAATGCTCGTTTTGTGCGTTACCTGGATTCGTTGTTCACCATGAATCTGCCGGATAAATATTTTGCCGGGACAGAAGACATTACCCGCGATGGTATCATCGGTAACTATGTGCATGGTAACGAGCCATCGCACCATGTGGCTTATTTCTATAACTGGACTGATAAGCCATGGAAAACACAAGAGCGGATCCGCATGATATTGCCGCGTATGTACAAACCAACTCCGGATGGTTTGGGCGGTAATGATGATACCGGCCAGATGAGCGCGTGGTATATCTTCAGCTCAATCGGTTTCTATCCAATGGCACCAGGCTCGGTTGATTATACTATCGGCAGCCCGTCGGTAAATAGTGCCGTGGTACAGGTTGGCAATGGTAAAACATTCAACATCACGGTTAAAAACCAGGGCGATAAAAATGTTTATGTGCAGAAGATCATCCTTAACGGCAAACCGCTTAATGGCTTAAACATCACCCACGACCAGATAATGGCCGGCGGCGATATGGTGTTTTACATGAGCAGTAAACATCGTTAGTGATTGGTGATTAGAGAATAGAGATTAGGTTGTCCGATGTAGATCAATATATCGAACACTGAATTTCGATTTGAGAATATCGAAACTAATAACAGAAGGTGGGCAGCAAAGGTTGCTCACCTTTTTTGATTTATTGATCTTTAGGCAGCCATGCCACTTCTTATCAATAAATCAATTTTGAAAGTTAGTTTTCACTTTTATCTCCCTCTACTTCGGAGAGGGCGGGGGGAGAGACGTCTTATCCCGCCAAACAATGACGCTCCATTACAGAAAGCTTGCTCAATTTCTCTTTCAAAATAGTACGTGCACGGAATAACGTGGTGCGAGATAACAATTCTGTCATACCCAGTTTACTGCCAATTTCCTGGTGAGAGTAACCCTCGATAGCATACATATTAAATACGGAACGGTAGGTTTCAGGCAACTGATCTACAATGCTCATCAGCTCGTTCTTTTCTAAATTATTACCGTTTGAGCTGGTGCTAACCGGGATGTTTTGCTCAGCAAAGTCATCAACCAAAACCACGCTTTTTGATTTGCGGTAGCGTGATATGGCACTGTGAACCATAATGCGACGGATCCAACCCTCAAGGCTGCCCTCGCCACGGTAGTTACTCATATTTTTGAACATTTTGATGAAGCCTTCCTGCAGTATATCTTGCGCTTCGTCTTTATCTTGTGCATAACGCATGCAAACAGCAAGCATACGTGGTGCTAATACTTTGTAAAACATTTCCTGTTGCTTACGATCGTTGCGAAGGCATCCTTCCCAAAGTGTTTCTAAGCGGTTATCAACTGAAGTTATCATAATTGTGATGTTTGATGTTTAGGCTTATGCCAAAACTCAACCGATTTTATAAGTTATTGATAATCAATAATATAATTTATTAATATCAGTTAAGATCGTCCGTTATCGTACAGTTGTCGTTCCCTAACGGACGATTTGGATGATAAAAAAATATGTCATTGCGAGGAGCGGTAGCGACGTGGCAATCTCATAGGCATCTCTCGCGTGCTTGTCTTGTGAGATTGCCACGCTCTCGCTCGCAATGACATGAACGTGGGGGCATTTCCTTATCTTTGCATTATCCGGGATAAAAACCCGGCAATGTATCATGATAAAAGAAGCAGAAATTGTATGCCCGCCTGGGCAGCAGGATGATGAGAATGTATTAAAAACGCTTGCATCCGCAGCAATAAATATCCCTCAGAAAAGAATTATAGGCGTTAAAGTAGCTAAACGTTCTATTGATGCCCGCGGCCGCAAGGTGGTTTTTCGCATGCAGGTGCAGGTCTTTGTAGATGAACTCTTTAAGGTTGAGCACTACACGCATCAGTATCAAAATGTTAATGATGCCAAACGCGTTATTATTGTAGGTGCAGGCCCGGCCGGGTTATTTGCTGCGCTGCAAGCCATTGATAACGGCATGAAACCCGTCGTGCTGGAGCGTGGTAAAGATGTGAAACAACGCCGCCGCGATCTGGCAAATATTAATAAGCAAGGCCTCGTAAACCCCGAATCAAACTACTGCTTTGGGGAGGGCGGTGCAGGTACGTATTCAGATGGTAAGCTTTACACCCGTTCAACCAAGCGTGGTGATGTAAAGGGCGTACTGGAAACCTTTGTAGCCCATGGCGCTACCGAAGATATTTTGGTGGATGCCCGTCCGCATATCGGCACCAACAAATTGCCGCAGATTATCACCGCCATGCGCGAGAGTATTCAGAATGCCGGCGGCGAGGTGATATTTGATGCCAAAGTGACTTCATTGCTTGTTGAATTTGGCAAGATAAAAGGTGTGCAGTTGGCCAATGGCGAAAAGCTGTCTGCCGATGCCGTTATACTCGCAACCGGCCACTCGGCACGTGACGTATTTGAGATGCTGCACCATCAGAATATCCTGATCGAAGCCAAACCATTTGCGCTGGGTGTCCGCATCGAGCATCCGCAGGAAATTATAGACCGTGCCCAATATCACTGCGAGTTTCGTGGGCCTGATCTGCCACCATCCTACTATAGTTTGGTTGAACAAGTGGATGCTCGTGGCGTATTCTCTTTTTGTATGTGCCCCGGTGGCATCATTGCACCATGCGCTACCGAAGCCAACGAAATAGTAGTGAATGGATGGAGCCCATCAAAACGTAACAACCCTTACGCAAATAGCGGCACCGTAGTGCAGATCAACATGGAAGATATTAAGGGCGATATGAATGACCCTTTCCGCATGCTGAAATTTCAGCAGGAAGTGGAACGCGTTGCCTTTAAAGCAGGTGGCGGTAACTTGGTTGCCCCGGCCCAACGCATGGTTGATTATGTAGAAGGCCGAATATCCAAAGACTTGCCCGAAAATTCCTACCTGCCCGGCTGCAAAAGCGTTGAGTTGAAAGAAGTGCTGCCCGGCTGGATTGCTGAACGGTTGCGCAAAGCCCTGCCCGCCTTTGGCCGTAAAATGAAAGGTTACTATACCAATGAGGCGATACTGGTGGGCGTAGAATCACGCACCTCATCGCCGGTAAAAATTCCGCGCGATAGGGAAACATACCAACATCCGCAGGTAGCCGGACTGTTCCCTTGCGGCGAGGGTGCCGGCTATGCAGGTGGTATTATTTCTGCCGCCATAGACGGGGTTAACTGCGCCGATGGTGTGGCAAAATATTTAGGCTAACAAGTCATCGAGGCAGCCTCGCTTAAACCTATATTTACTAAAATTATGCAATCTCAACTTAACAAATATAACGAGAAGTTTAAGGCAGCACTTGCGGGTTTAAACCCCGAGCAGTTGAAAGCCGTTAACCAAATGGACGGCCCTGTGCTGGTTGTTGCCGGGCCGGGCACGGGTAAAACGCAGATATTAGCGGCACGCATTGGTAAGATCCTAACCGATACCGATGCCCAGCCAAACGAGATATTATGTTTAACCTATACCGATGCCGGCGCGGTTGCCATGCGCAAGCGCTTGTTCGAGTTTATAGGGCCGGATGCATACCGCATTAACATTTACACGTTCCACGCTTTTTGCAACGATATCATTCAGGAGAACCTGGATTATTTCGGTAAGCTGAATTTGGAAGCATTGTCTGATCTGGAATCGGCAGTATTGTTCCGCGAACTGGTAGATGACTTTGGTAACAACCACCTGTTAAAACGTTTCACCGGCGACACCTACTTTGAGACCAAAAGGTTGAAGTCCCTTTTTGCCGATATGAAAAAAGAGAACTGGTCGGAAGAGCAAATGGTGAAAGCGGTTAAGGATTATCTGGCCGATCTGCCCAATCGTGATGAATTTATATACAAACGAGCCAACGCAAAAACAGGCGTGAAAGTAGGCGATGTTAAGCAGAAAGACATTGACAAGATTGCCGAAAGTATGGGGAAATTGCTTGCCGGCGTAAGTGAGTACAGCAATTACGATGCTAAAATGAAGCGCGATAGCCGGTACGATTACGACGATATGATCCAATGGGTGCTGAAGGCTTTTCGCGAAAATGACGAGATCCTGCGTCGTTACCAGGAGCGCTATCAGTACATATTGGTAGATGAGTTTCAGGATACCAGCGGCTCGCAGAACGAGTTGCTGAAATTCTTGCTCAATTACTGGGATACCCCAAACGTGTTTGTAGTGGGAGACGATGATCAATCGATCTTCAAGTTTCAGGGTGCTAATATGAAGAACATCCTTGATTTTGCCGGCGATTATGTAGACACGCTATCTACCGTAGTGTTGAAGCATAACTATCGCTCCAATCAGCAGATCCTGGATATCTCCCGTGCCCTCATCAATAACAACCAAGAGCGATTGACAGCGCAGTTGCACCTTGATAAAAACTTACAGGCCTCGCACCCGCGTTTCTTAAACGATGCGGTAGAGCCAAGCATTAAAGAATACGAAAACCCCAACCAGGAACTGGTTGATGTTGCCATGCAGATAAAAAATCTGGTGGCAAAAGGAACAGAGCCGGGCGAGATAGCGGTGATCTATCGTAACCACAACCAGGTTGATGACCTATTACATTTTTTGGAAACACAAAACATCGCCGTAAATACCAAGCGTAAAATTGATGTTTTGACCATGCCTTTTGGTGAGAAGATTATTAACATATTGCGTTACCTGGCCATGGAACTGGATTCTCCTTACAGTGGTGATGAGTTGCTTTTTGAAATACTGCACTATGATTTCTTTGACATTCCACCTATTGAGATAGCAAAGGCCAGTATAGCAGTATCAAAGGAGAACTTTAGTACCGCAAGGAACGATCAGCCTAAAACATCGCTGCGCAGGTACATCTACGAGATCAAAGTGCCTGCCCAAACCGATATGTTCAGCAAGCCGGTGGGTACCAATATGAAATTCCTGATCAACGATATTGATGAGCTACTTACCGGGGCAGTGAGCGTTACGCTGCAACAATTGTTCCAGTCGGTGATTGCTAAAATGGGCATCCTAAAATATATCATGCAGCAGCAGGACAAGGGGACTTACATGCAGGTGCTTACCAGTTTCTTCGACTTCCTAAAAGATGAGAGTCGTAAGAACCCGGAAATAAAGCTGGCTGAATTGATTAAAACGATAGACACAATGCGCGACCATAATATCCGCATGGAGCTGAACAAAGTGATATTCTCTGAGAATGGAATCAACTTCCTCACCGCTCACGGCTCAAAAGGGTTGGAGTTTGAGCATGTGTTCTTTATCGGATGTGATAAAAAGACTTGGGATGGCAAAGGCCGCAACAGTGGCTTTAGTTATCCGGATACATTAGCCCAAGCTGCATCAGAAGATATTGCCTTGAAAGAAGAAGCACGCAGGTTATTCTACGTGGCGCTTACGCGGGCTAAGCAATGTCTTAATGTGTCATATGCCGCAAAAGATAAGAACGGTAAAGACCAGGAGCCATCGCAATTTATTGGCGAGATACTGGCGGATACCGATTTGCAGGTAGGTTATCCGAAAGTGAGCAGCGACGATATGATTGAATTTATAGCTACCCAGTTTAACGAAGAGGATAAGCCGGTAGTGGAGTTGCTGGATAAGAATTATATCAGTCAGCTGTTGCAGAATTATACGCTATCGGTAACGCACCTGAACAATTACCTGGATTGCCCGCTGAGGTTTTACTTCCAGTGTTTGATTCGTGTTCCGTCTGGTAAAAGTCCCTCAGCTACCTTTGGGCAGGCCGTGCATTGGGCGCTGAATAAGGCTTTCCGCAGGCTAAGTGAGTTTGGCGACGAGTTTATGCCTACAGAGGAATTTATGAAAGAGTTCCGTTGGTATATGTGCCGTAACCGCGATTCGTTTACAAAAGAAGAGTTTAAGCTGCGCGTGGCTTACGGCGAAAAGATCTTGCCGCCATACTACGAGCAAAACGTGACTACCTGGAACAAAATAACCCGTACTGAGCATAGCATCAAGAACATTGAGGTGCAGGGCGTGCCAATAAAAGGTAACCTGGATAAGATAGAATTTAACGGTAAGCAGGTAACGGTGGTGGATTACAAGACCGGTCGCGTGCGCAATGCCAAACCAAAATTGGAGCGCCCAACCACGGACAAACCAAACGGCGGCGATTACTGGCGCCAGGCCGTGTTCTACAAGATACTGGTAGATAACGACCGCACTAACGATTGGGAAGTGGTAGATACCATCTTTGATTTTGTGGAGCCGGAGAAAGATGACGAATACTACAAAGCCAAAGTAGTTATCTCGCCAGAAGATATTGATGATGTTACTAACCAGATAACTTCAACCTACCAAAAGATCATGAACCATGAATTTAGCCAGGGCTGCAGCAAAAAAGAATGTGATTGGTGCCACTTCGTAAAAAGCAATTTTAAACAACCGGAAGGATTGTTAGAAATTGCTGAAGGGGATGATGAGGTGGAATAAAAAGAATGGAAGTTTCCCCCTTATGTCATTCTGAATTTGTTTCAGGATCCCGCGCGTAGGAATTACATGGACTTAGCATTTGGGGTGCCGAAATAAATTCGGCAAGACGGTTTATCAATTGATAAGGTTGTCATGCTGAGAAACGAAGCATCTGTTAACTGTACAGAGTGGTTCGACAAGCTTACCATGACATAACGTATTATGTCGATTTAAAACAGCATCAGCACCTGGCCTTTTTCAACTTTATCGCCGGGTTTCATTTTTATGGTTTGGATAGTAACATCCGCTGGGGCTTTGATGATGTTTTCCATCTTCATGGCCTCGAGGATAAACAGATTATCTCCTTTTTTAACGTCGGCTCCTTCTTCAACCAAAACTTTTAATACCAGGCCGGGCATGGGCGCTTTAATATCGCTCACTTTGGCAGCCATCAGGTTGCTGAGGCCCATTTGATCAAGCAATTGATCAAACTGATCTTTAGCAGTAACGGTGTAAATATTATTATTAACTTTTATCTGGGCGGTTTTTTCATGGACATCAAAACTTACCACCTCTGCGCTGTATGAGCCTTTGTTATTGATAATATGATACAGGTTATCGCCCAGTTGCTTTACGTCGGCGGTAACTTCCCGGCCATTCAATTGTAGCTGGCTGCCTTTGCGTAGTAACTCAAAATCGTGCGCGTTAACCTTTATATTGTACATACCCATGGTGTTTACACACGAATATAGGAAATACTATTTTGTAAAAATATACTGTATAAGATTGGCGCCCATTTTAAGCGCTTTCAACCGGTTCTCCTGCGTATCGCCGGCATAGGTGCCGTAATCTTCCCATCCGTTACCCAAATCGCACTCATAAGTATAAAAACAAACCAAACGGCCTTTGTATATCAAGCCGAAACCTTGCGGCCTTTTGCCGTCATGCTCGTGTATCTTTGGCAATCCGGTTGAGAAATCATATTTCTGGTGATAGATGGCATAGTTGGCTGGCAGTTCAACAAAATCAAGCTCGGGGAATACTTTCTTCATTTGCGGGCGGATAAACTGGTCGAGCCCGTAGTTGTCATCAATGTTCAAAAAACCGCCGCCGGTTAAATATTTGCGCAGGTTTCGGGCTTCCTGATCGCTGAATATCACGTTCCCGTGACCGGTCATAAATACGAAAGGATAACTGAAAAGCTGTTCGCTCCCTACTTCAACAACTTCTTCTTCCGGCTCGAAGCTGGTTTTTAAGTTTTGGTTGCAGAATTTGATGAGATTAACAAGGGCGGTACGATCTCCGTACCAATCGCCGCCGCCGTTGTACTTGAGCCTGGCCATTTTATACGATGGGGGTGCAAAGCTGCTTATGCCAAACAGCGTTGTTAACAGTGCCGTAACGTATATAAATTTCCTCATGTTAGCGGTTCAGAAAGTTTATTTCAAAGCAGGCCTCTAAGGCAGCGGTCTCGGTACGCAGGCGGCTTTCGCCAAGCGTAAGGGCGCGGTAACCGTTCTGCAAAGCTGCATCCACTTCTGCGGGAGAAAAATCTCCTTCAGGGCCTATCAGTATTAAATAGCGCCCAAGTTTTTCAAAAGATTGTGTCAGTTCGGCCTTTTCGCCATCGGCACAATGGGCAATGTATTTATCGCCATCGAAGTTTTGCTTTACAAACTGGTTGAAACTTACAGGCGCATTTAATTTGGGGTGATATGCTTTTATTGATTGCTTAATAGCTGACGTAATGATCTTATCCAAACGCTCCACTTTCGCCTCTTTACGTTCAGAACGCTGACAAATAACGAGCGAGATCTCATCGATGCCTATCTCTGTTGCCTTCTCCAAAAACCATTCTATCCTGTCCAGATTTTTAGTTGGGGCAATGGCGATATGCAGG